>DATCSV010000227.1:0-7669 GCA_036568285.1 Flavipsychrobacter sp.
GGAATATGGCATTGTTCCATTCCTGGTACCACACCCATTTTTCATTGGGGAGTGTAACGCCTATCCTGTGCCGGTTGATTGTCCGGAGTTGTTCAGCCTCAGAGTTTCGCATATGATGAAATAACAAAACTTTCACTAACACGTTGGCGTTATCCGCCCCTATCTTTAAAAAAAAATAATACCTGCCCGATGAAGCATCTGTTACTTATTGTCATAGCACTTATGTACACTATAGATGGCTACGCCCAGAAAGACACTATCCGAACCATATCTATGGAAGAAGTGGCGATAAAAGTCAATATATCGCTGTTGGGTGGTGGCAGCCTATTTTTCTGAATACGAATGCATTTTCGTCTGTACGCTAGTATTAGCCCATAATTTTTCACTTAGATTTTTAGGGCATATTTTCGGCCCGTGCAAATACACCTATATTTGTTTTTGTCAAACGAGGATGCTTTGCTAAAATGTACAAGAACGTAGCTTTATCTTAATTTTTTACAATTTTTTGTGCAAAAGCACCTCCTGTAGTGTCGGAAAAATATAATACGTAAGTTCCAGCTTGCAAATCGTTTAATCCAACATTTTGTTTGCCCATCCTAACCGTTTTGCGTAAAACCTCGCTACCGATAATGTCAAAAAGAATCAACTCTCCATCGGAAGGAATGTCCACAACTAAAATGTCAGATGCAGGATTTGGATAAACATCGAGATTATGACCTTTGTTGATATTCCCGATAAATGAAGGAGTATTCATCTTGTGAATAAAACCGAAATTTCCGGGGGAACTCAGATTAGTCACTGCCGGTCCAGGGTCAAAATCTACTGTACCAGAGAATAAACCCGATGTGTAGACGTTTTTTGTTGCATCAATGTTTAAAGTGTACGGATTAACACTGGCACTAGCGCCACCCATTTTTCTTACCCAATTAAAATTGGCGCCGGTATCCAGGTGTAATATAAATTGGTCTGCATTACCTGCCGGAACCATGTTTGCAGTTCCTGTACCCGGATCAAAATCAATAGTACTTTCGAACGAACCGGTATAATATACACCCGTAGCATCTGCCTCTACATGAGACCCATAAACATTACCTGAAGGCCCTAGCATATTCGCCCATATTACGTCCCCTGATACATTCTGTTTGACCATAAATGTGCTGAATTCAGTCGTAGCTGAAGGCCCGGTAAGCGCAAAAGTGCCAAAAGTGGAGTTTCCCTGAAAAAGACCAGTAGTATATACGTTGCCAGTATTATCAGCGACTATTGAAGCGCCCCAACTGCGAGAACTATTGGTTGTTCCCATGCCTTTAGCCCATCCAAGATTACCTGCTGTAGTTAATTTCCATACATATATATTATAACCACTGCCCGATGTCAGGTTGGCTATGCCAGGGCCTGGGTCCGCATCAACCGTTGCAGTGAAATCACCTGTCACATACACATTTCCGGAGGCATCTACATCCATATCATAAGGTCTATTAATTGCCGGACTGGAACATTCTATGGCTCTTACCCATGCAAAATCTCCCGAGATGTTGAGCTTCAACACATAAGTCTGTTCTGTAGTTACATTAAGCGTGACTACCCCTGGCCCCGGGTCAAAATCCGTTAAAGGGTATCTGTGACTTCCGGCAATATAAACATTTCCAGTAGCATCAGCTTTTATCCCAACCAATAAATCTGTAGAGTATGTTTGCGCAATCCCTTTTGCCCAAACCAAATTGCCTGAAGAATTGAGTTTCAACACAAACACACCTGCACCCGCAGATGTCAGATTGAGTGTCCCTGGTCCTGGGTCAAGGTCGGAGGTGTCAAAAAATTGCCCTGTGACATAAACATTGCCGGCGGCGTCAACATAGATTCCTCCACCTTTGCTACCTTCTACTTGTTTTGCCCATACGAGCGCTCCTGATGGATCCAGCTTTTGGATAAATACACCTGTTGTCTTGGTGGGTGTCAGGTTGTTCACCCCATTACCTGGATCAAAATCAACCGTGCCGTTATATGCTCCTGTTGCATATATATTTCCAGCCGCATCGGTCGCATGCTTTATATCAAGTATTGTTCCACCTGCATTACCAATTTGCTTTACCCAAACAAGGTCCTGCGCTTTAATATTTAAAAGTAACAATAAAGAAATTGCTAATAAAATGACACTCTTTTTTTGCATAAGATAGTATTTAGGTTAAAGCAAATCTAATATAAAAAAGTAACTATAAGCATTTTTTCATCAGTAACATGCCAAAACCTCTCCATGTAGTTTTTACGAGAATGACTGGTCTAAAAATTCATACGGGTTGTAAACGATATCTGGAAAGGTTGAATTAGTTATAAAAACTACAGGTGAGTGGATGTGCTAACATTTAATAATCCCCGTAACGGTTGAATATTTCTCGGTGCACATTTCAGCCATGTTCTGCATTATAACTTTCAAAATGCTGTCAGGATTTCCATACATTTTTTCCCTTCAAACTGAGTTATAAAGTATATTGATTCCCCAGATTTGACAACTTTTAGAAAGTTGTCAAATCTAATTAAAAACATCACCCCAACAGGGTTACACACCCCTTACCAAATAATCATTACTTTTAGTTTCAAATAAAATAAATAAGATGAAAAATTTCATTCCGGCATTATGCCTGTCGGCGGTATTATTCTTTTCGTGCAATAGCGGCGGCGATGTACAAAAAGACGCTCAGGCCTTTATTGACAGCTACACAGAAAAGTTTGTAGAGCTTTATGCCAACTCCAGCGAGGCGCAGTGGAAATTCAACACCGAGATAGTGGAAGGCGATACTGCCAATAAAGTAGCCGCGCAAAAGGCGGACGAAGAGATGGCGGCGTTCACAGGTAGTAAGGAGAATATAGAACAGGCAAAGAAATTCCTGGAGCAGAAAGACAAGCTGACCGATATACAGGTGAAACAACTGGAGGTGATACTATACGCTGCCGCCAACAATCCCCAGACGATTGCTGATGTGGTGAAAGAACGTATTGTAGCCGAAACCAACCAGACGGAAAAACTCTACGGCTACCAGTATATGCTGAATGGCAAAAAAGTAAGCACCAACGATATAGACGGCATACTGAAAGACGAAACCGACCTGGCCACCCGCCTGGCTGCATGGACGGCCAGCAAAGAAGTAGGCCCTACGCTGAAGGACGGCCTGGTGAACTTGCGCAACCTGCGCAACAAAACCGTGCAGGCGCTGGATTATAACGATTACTTCAGCTACCAGGTGAGCGACTATGATATGACCTCGGACGAGATGATGCAGACCATGGAGCGCCTGATGGACGAAATGTACCCGCTATACCGCGAGCTGCATACATGGATGCGCTACGAACTGGCTAAAAAATATGGTGTAACTGAAGTGCCCGACTACCTGCCCGCACATTGGCTGCCCAACCGCTGGGGACAAGACTGGAGCCCGGCCGTAACGGTAGAAGGCCTGGACATCAATGCAGTGCTGAAAGAGAAAAGCCCCGAATGGATAGTGAAAGAAGGAGAGAAACTGTACACCAGCATTGGCTTTCCCGCGCTGCCCGAAACCTTCTGGACAAAATCAAACCTGTACCCATACCCCAACGACTCGAATGTAAAGAAGAACAACCACGCATCGGCATGGCATATGGACCTGAACAACGATGTGCGCAGCCTGATGAGCGTAGAACCTAATGCTGAATGGTGGGAGACCGCCAACCACGAGCTGGGGCATATCTATTACTACATGACTTATACCAATCCTGATGTGCCGCCACTACTGCGCGGGGGCGCCAACCGTGCCTATCACGAGGCTATTGGCAGTATGATGGGTATGGCTGCCATGCAGAAACCTTACTTGGTTGACCGCGGACTGGTGAGCGCAGACGCGCAAACCAACGAAGTGCAGAGCCTGCTGAAAGAAGCAATGAACTCAGTAGTGTTCATGTTCTTCTCCTGCGGTACGATGAGCCATTTTGAACGCGACCTGTATGTGAACAACCTGCCTGCCGACCAGTTTAACGCCAAATGGTGGGAGTATGCGAAGAAGTACCAGGGTATAGTGCCGCCGGGTGAGCGTGGCGAAGAATATACAGACGCCGCTACCAAAACACATATCAACGACGACCCCGCGCAGTATTACGACTATGCACTGTCTTATGTGATACTGTACCAACTGCACAACCACATAGCCAAAAACATACTGAAGCAAGACCCCCGCGCTACCAACTACTATGGTAAAACAGAGATAGGCGACTTCCTGAAAAAGATAACCTACCCCGGCGCATCTAAAGACTGGAGAATAGTATTGAAAGAAAGCACCGGCGACGAACTGAACGCCAAGGCTATGCTGGAATACTTCGACCCATTGGTAAACTGGCTGAAAGAACAAAACAATGGCAGGAAATATAGCCTGCCGGAGAAATTGTAATACAGTTTTTATCAATACAATAGTTATTAAGGGAGTTCTTTAAAGAACTCCCTTAATTGTAGATTTCATATGTTGTCAATTTTAGAAATTCTACCTATTTTTTCAGAATCAAACTCAGTTAGATGTCTGTACTTATATATCCCGAATCTCCCCCCAATGCCGGTGCAATCGACGTTAGCCCCAATTCTCAATTCAGACGCGAAGTTGCAAGGGTCATTATAGCAATAGTCTGCTTTGTACTCTTATACACCTTACTGCTGATTGCGGCTTTGACGCTGTCGGCTGTATTAGGCTATTTAGGGTTAATGCTGATATTTTACCTACATAATTTTTGGACCATAATGGTTGGGGCTGGATTGCTAGGCATTGGTTTAATGGTAAGTTTTTTCCTGGTAAAATTTGTGTTTTCTAATAAGAAACAAGATAGTAACAATCGCGTGGAAATAACACGCAAGGAATATCCGCTGCTGTTTGAGTTTGTTGAAAAAGTCAGCAAAGAAACCAGTACTGATTTTCCTAAACATATTTACCTGACGGCGGATGTAAATGCATTTGTTTCTTATGATTCAAATATCAAGTCTCTGCTGTTCCCGGTAAGAAAGAACCTAACAATTGGATTGGGGCTGGTTAATATGGTGAATCTCAGTGAGTTCAAGGCAGTACTTGCTCATGAATTCGGACATTTTTCGCAAAAAAGCATGAGAGCGGGAAGCTATGTATACCAGGTAAACCAGGTTATTTATAATCTCTTATATGAAAACAACGGCTACGATGAGACTTTGAATAAATGGGCGAACGTTCATAGTGTGTTTGCGTTATGCGCTAATGCAACTGCAGGGATTATAAAAAGCATACAGTGGATACTCCAACAAGCGTATAAAGAAATCAATCGCATTTATATGGGTTTGTCCAGGCAAATGGAGTTTCATGCTGATGCAATTGCTGCTTCTGTTGCAGGAAGTAATAATATGACCCATGCGTTAAGAGTCTCAGAGTTTGCCGACTTTGCGTACAATTATACGCTTGACAAATACGATGAGTGGCTTCCAAATAATGTTAAGGGACTCAATCTATTTGAGCATCACAAGATTGCTGCGTGCTTCCTTGCAGAATTAAATAAACTACCCGTGGTCAATGGGTACCCATATTTTGTGAATATGAACGAGGTGGCTATTTCTTACAAAAGGGTGAATGTAGAAGACCAATGGGCTTCTCACCCCTCTCGCGAACAAAGAGAAGCCGCATTAAATGAGATTGACGCAAATGCGGAGATATCTACGGAGAACGCTTGGGCACTGTTTGGAAACAATGCTGTGAAACTTCAAGAGGACATTACAAGTCTGTTATATGCCAATGCAACGTTCAATGGCCCTGTTCAGGAGTTAAACGCACATGCCTTTGCCGGGAAATTGGAGGAGTTGAAAAGGGATAATTACCCGGAGTTGTTTAAAAACTATTACGATAATCGTATCATCAATGTGGCTGATATGGGCAACATAATACCAGCTGAATTGCAGGATGTTGAACAATTCTTTGAGGAGAATAGCAACAATTATAAAAAACTGCTGGCATTAGTTGCAGATATTCACTTATTAGAACAAGTTTCGGATAAGAATAGCGGTGTAAAGTACTTTGACATCGATGGAGAGAAAATGCATATTGATAGAGCAACCGATGTAATAGCTACTCTGAAGAACGAACAACATATTCTTCAAAAGATAATAGAAACCAATGATGCATTAGTATATGCTCATTATAGCAAAGTTGATATTGACAATAGTACCGGTTATCGAAAGCTTTATAGTGAATTCAGTGAGCTGGTATTATCAACAGACAAGGGAATTGCAACAGGAGAAAAAGTGTTGGAGAAACTAAACGCGACATATAACGAATCTCGAACCTTGGATGCTGCAAATAAACTATGTGAGGAGATACAGACTGAAATGAAGCAGTTAGGAGACAATATAAAAACGATAGAGGAGAAAATTCAGTCGCTTACAATAATAACCGGAGAGGTTATCCCTGAAGCCACTGTAAAAATTAAAGAAAATGCATACGTTTTCTTTCAAAATAATAATTATGAAAATGAAGCTATCAATAATGCATGGAATGATATTGTTACTACATTGCGTTGGTACTATAATTTACAATTGACTGCTCAAAAAGCACTTGTGGCGCATCAGTTCAAAATGATTGTGCCTACACATTCCTGAATTTCAAATTGTTGACCTCATCGCCCCATTACTGGTCCTCGTTTGCAACAAGGATCTAAAGTAACAGCGTTTGCAATGCTAATGATTCAGAATACCATTAACAAAATAATACAACAACTTTACGTATATTCACATAATAAATGCAGTTGCTCATTCCAACTGTATACGCTCTTTGAAACTCAGTAAATCCTATCCGCAGATGGCAGAAATTGTTCCAAAATTTTATTCCGTTTTTATGGGAACAACCGAACGCAGTGAGCTCGATGTTGTAATTGAAAAGGACATAAATATTGGCATCAAAACGGAACATTTTTCTCAAACGTTGATAAACAATCGTTTAGATAAGTTGCTCCGCTAATTATTCCTAAAAACAGGCATCATTTCGGAACATTTTGGGAACAAATCACTGAATTTGTTCCCAAACCGCACAAAATGGCTTTGCACAGCTTTCCTTATTTTTATACAAAGCAGTCATATGTTAGACATAGTAATCGAGGCACGAAAAGCGGCGTTAAACCCCGCAGTACAGGTAAAGCGTATACTACCTTTCCGCCAGCGGCGGATGGTAGGGCCGTTCATATTTATGGACCATGCCGGGCCGGTAGCTGACATCTCATCAGCACCGGGGGAGTTGGATGTATTGCCCCACCCGCATATCGGCCTGTCAACGGTCAGCTACCTGTTTGGCGGACAGGTAACGCATAGGGACAGCCTGGGCGTGGAGCAAATCATACTGCCCGGCGAGGTCAACTGGATGACGGCGGGGAGAGGCATTGCACATTCAGAAAGGTTTGAAGACCCATCGGCCTTACAGGGCGGGCTGGAAATGATACAGACATGGGTGGCACTGCCGGAAAAAGACGAAGAGGCCATGCCATCGTTTGACAACTATAAGCCGCAGCAGCTGCCTGTATATACCGATACAGGCGTGTGGATGCGCCTGATAGCAGGCAATGCCTACGGGCTGAACAACGATGTAAAAACCAACTCTCCGCTTTTTTACCTGCATGTAGTGCTGGACGCCGGTGCAGTATTCGCCCT
>DATCSV010000228.1:0-2877 GCA_036568285.1 Flavipsychrobacter sp.
GGGTGCTCCTCCGGGATACGTGGGCTATGAAGAAGGCGGGCAGTTAACCGAAGCTGTTAGACGAAAGCCATACTCAGTGATACTGCTGGACGAAATTGAAAAAGCGCACCCGGATACATTTAACGTGTTGTTGCAGGTGCTGGACGATGGCCGCCTGACCGATAACAAGGGCAGGGTGGTGAACTTTAAAAACACCATTGTCATCATGACCAGCAATATGGGTAGCCATATTATACAGGAGAACTTTGCCGACCTGGAAGGTAAGAATGTAGATATGGTGGTGGACAGCACCCGCGAGCAGGTAATGGAACTGCTGAAGCAGTCGTTACGTCCTGAGTTTCTGAATAGGGTAGACGATGTGATCATGTTCCGTCCGCTGCTGAGAGATGAGATAAAAGGAATTATCAGGATACAGCTGGAGAACCTGAAGAAGCAACTCGCGGAACAAGATATAGAACTGAAATTTTCAGACTATGCACTGGACTACCTGGGCGAGCGTGGTTTCGACCCGCAATATGGCGCAAGGCCACTGAAACGCGTAATACAGAAAGATATCATCAACCTGCTGAGCCGTAAGATAATAGCCGGAGAGGTGGACAAGAGCAAACCGCTGATGATAGATGTGTTTGACGGTGTGGTAGTTATCAGGAACAATGGTAAAATGCCTGCTAACGCTGAAGATGTAAAAGAATAAAGTTGGTTTTCATAAGAGTCCCGAAAGGGACAGGGTTTTGGTTTAGTGCCTCGCTGTTCAGCGAGGCACTTTTTTTTTAGTATGGATACTGTATGCAGTTATCCACGGAAATAAGCCGTAACTTTATATTCTTATGTTGCCGATTCCGAACGATATAGATGTTGAGAGCCTGAGGGAAAAGAAGATAACGGAGGTATGTTACGCACAGGATGCCATTACTATCCATTTTGACAGTATCTCTTTTATAGAGATCAAAGGATACTTCGCACTGCGCATTGGTAAGCAGCGGCATGAATATTATAAACTCTCCCCAATAAATAGCGATTATGGTTTGCTGCAACTCCTGGGCAAAGAAGTGGCAGAAGTATACCTGAACGGCAACCGCGATAGCATGACCATAGAGTTTGACGAAGATTGCCGCCTGGAACTGAAAGGCCATATGGCCGAAGATATGTACACTATACATATTGGTGACAGGGAAGCGGAGGTGTAGTATCTCAGTATAAACGAATCCTAATTCCTGTTCAGTATCTTCACTACTTCTCTTACCCTGTTTGCAAAAGGTTTTATTGAGTCCGGTAATTGTTCGGTGTGTTCGTCAATGGACCATATATACATTTTGCCGTTCTTGTATGCCCTGATATCCGAAACGCCATATCCTTTTGGACGGTTGGTCGAATAGTAGTAAGTATTTTCGATGTCCATAAGGAATGCAGGAACTTCGTTCAGAATGTGTTTTACCGAGTCGTGCACGGACGCCATCATGTCTTTATATTCCAATATTGGAGATACGGGAGGGCCCTGTTTGTTCGTCCCTCTCATTGTTTTAGCCACCTGCAGGAAATAATATTGGTCAATAGCCAGTTGCTCCCATACTACCGTGTAACTGATTTTGATACTATCTACATCCGTTAATACCTCTTGGGCCGGCTTTTTGGGTTCTGGTTGCGGGTCAGTGTTATTTTCTTTTTTGATACATGCCCCTAATAAAATAACCAGCAGCAACGATAGAGTAGGTTTCATATAGCTTATCATATTGAACCGTAAATATAATATTTACGCAACAGAATTTCTACATAAGAATACCCATCACCTCTTCGATACCTTCAATCTCGACTGCTGTAACTGGTACTGATATTGGTAGTTACGTGTTGCCTCCAGTTCCTGCACTATAGCTTCCATATCACGGTCATCACCATTAGGATCATATTCCCGTTTCAGGTTGTGGCTGAAGATGAGTGCAACTGTCTGGAATACTGCAGCAGGCACGCCACCTCTTAACTCTTTTACTATGTTGTAACAACTCTTACCGGTTTGGCGGTCTATCAGCTTTACCAGCACATGCCCCTGGCTGATCGTAAGGTCAGATATCTCTCCGTTGAACCTGCGCTTCAACTCATCTTCTACTGATTTCAGGTATTGGCGGCGCTCTTTTTTATTATCCTCACCTATGGCCAGCAGCACCGAATCTACATCTTTCAGCACGTCGGCGGCAATTATCGCATAGGGGTACACTTTATATATGTTGTATTTCAGCCTGTCGTATTTGGCTCTTTTGCGTGCCCATTTACGCGGCATCTTATCCGTCACCGTAATCCCGTCCATAAACACCATCGGGTATGTTACTCCATCAACCACTACTCCGCCCAGCAGCAGGGTGTCGTTGCCCGAAGGCTGTGCATAGGCATGCCCCGTATGTGCCAGTAAAACACATAGGACTATAGTGATATGTTTGAGCCATCTTTCGGGCATACACTTGTAAAGCTCTGACTTTTCATATAAATATACTGCATTTTACAAGCCAATTAGTCTAAATATTGAGTTAATAATCATGATAAGTAGAGTGGTAATGAACAATTATTAGCCTGATATTGTATTACATTTGTAGTTTAAAACAACACAATATGAAAAAGTTAGTATTTCCTGCAATTGCCGCAACATTACTGTTTACTGCCTGCCAGAATGAGGTAGCTCCCGGTATGACTGAAAATGAAATGGAAGCAAAAGTGGACTCAATAGTAGGCACAAGGCTTGACGAATTGAACCAGCAGGCTACTGAAGACCTGGACAGGAGAGTTGCTATAGAAGTGAAGCCTAAGGCTGACTCTATAGTAGCTGCAAGGGATGCTGCCCACAATTAATCAGTAATTAATGCTGCCCGAGAGCGAACGACCAATATTGTT
>DATCSV010000229.1:0-5798 GCA_036568285.1 Flavipsychrobacter sp.
ACTCGCTATTCAATTTTGGGGCCAGTAATTCTTTATTCCCTTGTCTCAATACTTGTTATGTCTACCTGTACCGGTTGTGTTGTACATTTGCGGAAACACTTTTCATGAAATTTGAACAAGCAGTTCCCGTACAATGGATAGCTGAATATATAGGCGCAACTATCATAGGCGACACAAACCGGACGGCAACCGGTATCAATGAGATACATAAAGTTACTCCAGGGGATATATCTTTTGTAGACAATGAGAAGTATTTTAATAACTGTTTAATGTCTGCGGCTACTATTATCATAATTAACAAAGAAGTACCCTGCCCTGAAGGAAAAACATTGCTACTCCACTCTGATCCATTCAGCGGATATGTAAAATTGGTAAAACATTTCCGGCCATTTGAACCGGCAAATAAAATGATAAGTGACACTGCCGTGATTGGTGAAGGTACTCATTTGCAACCGGGTGTATTTGTAGGCAACAATGTACGCATCGGCAGCAACTGTCTCATTCACCCTAACGTAACCATATATGACAATGCCATCATAGGCAATAATGTTATCATACATGCAGGCACTGTATTAGGTGCAGACGCTTTCTATTTTAAACGGAGGAAAGAGCGTGAAGTACACTATGATAAGCTGGAAAGCTGCGGCAGAGTGATAATTGAGGACGACGTGGAAATAGGTGCGGGTTGTACTATAGACAAGGGCGTGAGTGGCGATACCATTATAGGACGCGGCACTAAGATGGACAACCATATACATATAGGCCATGGCGCGGTAATTGGAAAAAACTGCCTGTTTGCCGGACAGGTGGGCATAGGCGGCAAGGCCATAATAGAGGACGAAGTGATACTGTGGGGGCAGGTAGGCGTGAGCAAAGACCTGACAATAGGAAAAGGTGCAGTAGTATATGCGCAAAGCGGTGTAAGCCAGTCGATAGAAGGAGGTAAGATATATTTTGGCAGCCCGGTAGAAGAAGCTAAAACAAAAATGCGTGAGTTGAACTGGGTAAAGCGGATACCCGAAATATGGGAAAAGCTAGCAGCTAAGTAGGGCGAAACTGTTCCGATTTTTTATGCGGTAACCCCGGCCATTCTTTTTTGAGCAAACCTGTTATCACTATGTCATGATATATGCCATTCATCAGGTAACTCTGTCGGATGATACCTTCTACTTTACAACCTGCCTGCTCGGCCACACGGGCACTACGGCTGTTGTTCACCATAAAATGTATTTCCACTTTATTTAACCCCGCCTTGTTAAAAAGAAAATCAATAAACGCCGCCAGACATTTTTGAACAATGCCCTTGCCCTCATACTCTTTTGCTATCCAGTAACCCAGCTGGGCTTTCTTCAGCGTGTGATCCCAGTTGTGCATACCCATACTGCCAATAATTTTGCGTTGGTAAATAATACCGAGCGCTATGCCTTCCTGGTTGCGCTGCTGCACTTTTGACTGCTGTATGAATTGTAAAGAATGATCAGGCCTCGTGGACATATCTACCCATGGCAGCCACGGGCGCAGGTGCTCGCGCGAGGCATCCACTGTATGAAACAACTCCTGCGCATCTTCGGGTTCAAAGCTACGCAGGAGCAGTTCATCGTCTATGAGTATGGAAACCATAGACTGAAAATAATCATTAGTGTTTAAAATGTCTTACACCCGTCATCACAAGGGCTATATTATTTTCCTTGCAATATTGTATAGTATCCTTGTCCCTTACTGAGCCCCCCGGTTGTATGATGGCTGTAATGCCTGCCTCGTGCCCCATGCGCGCGCAGTCATCAAATGGGAAAAAGGCGTCTGAAGCCATTACCGCACCTTGTAAATCAAAGCCCGATTGTTTCGCTTTTTCTAATGCCTGGCGCAGTGCGTCTATACGGCTGGTTTGCCCGCAGCCCTTACCCACCAATTGTTTGTTTTTCACCAATGCAATTGCATTCGACTTCAGGTGTTTACACAACAGGTTGGCGAATATCATATCTTCTCTTTCCGCTTCGGTGCTTTCGCGCGCGCCGGATTCAGTCCACTCGGCGTAGTTGCCATTGTCCGCCTTTTGCGTCAGTACACCATTCAGTATGCGCTTGTACTCTCTTTCAGGATAGAAGCTTTGCTTTTGCTGTAATAAAATCCTGTTCTTCTTCGCCTTCAGCAATTCCAGTGCATCTGCATCAAAGGCCGGGGCTATCAGTATTTCAAAAAAAAGCTCGCTGATCTTCTGCGCCACCTCCAGGTTGATGGTCTGATTGGTAACAAGCACGCCACCGAACGCACTCTCCGGGTCGCCTGCTAATGCGGCATCCCATGCTTCCGATACATTATCGCGCACAGCCACACCGCATACGTTTGTGTGTTTAATAACCGCGAATGCAGGTTTGTCAAACTCGGCTATTACCTGGCAGGCAGCATCTACGTCCACCAGGTTGTTATACGACAGTTCCTTACCGTTCAGTTTATCAAACAATGCATTTATATCGCCGTAAAAAGCAGCTTCCTGGTGGGGGTTTTCACCATAGCGCAAAGACTGTTTGTTGCCGACAGACAACCGGAACGCACCCTGTTCAGCTGATGCAGCAAAATAGTCGGCAATGGCCACATCATAATGTGCACACTCAGCAAAGGCGGCAGCGGCAAAAGCCCTGCGGTCGCCGATATCCGTTATGCCGTTTTTGTTGTTCAACAGTTCCAGCAAGTCACTGTATTTATCGCGACTGGCCACTATACATACATCATTGTAGTTTTTAGCAGCAGCGCGTATCAGCGATACTCCTCCGATGTCTATTTTTTCTATGATAGCTTTCTCTTCATTAGTATTCTTTACTGTTTCCTCAAAAGGATAGAGGTCGACAATCACCAGGTCGTACAGGGGGATCTCAAACTCAGCCACGTGCTTTTTATCATCCTCAAAATCACGACGCGCCAGTATACCGCCGAAGACTTTAGGGTGCAACGTCTTCACCCTGCCACCCAGTATAGATGGATAACCAGTGACACTCTCTACCGATACGCATGGAATGCCTGCCTCCTCTATAAAAGACTGAGTGCCACCTGTAGAATAGATGGTTACACCCAATTCGTGCAGTTTGCGTACAATTGGCTCCAGTCCGTCTTTATAAAATACTGAAATCAGCGCCGCTCCTATTTTGCGTTCCATACGTTTTTATTTAAATATCTGTGGAAAATGAGGTGCAAAGATACTACCCTTAACTGACTTTTTCCCATGATGGAAAATCCTATTGCTTTAGGCAATAGCCATGTAAGCAAAATGAAACCATGTATCTACAACATAAGCATAGCTTTGTATCATGACGATATACAGGCTGATACGCAAGCAACATATACCTGCTACAACAAATGAGGTGTGGGATTTCTTCAGCAACCCTGCCAACCTGGCCAAAATAACGCCTGAGTATATGAAGTTCATCGTCACCTCTCCCCCGCAGGATGGCGGTATATATAGCGGGCAGATTATCACTTACAAAGTGTCACCGCTGTTTGGCATCCCATTATCCTGGATGACAGAGATTAAACATGTGGTGCCGGGAAAAATGTTTATAGACGAACAACGCCAGGGCCCATACAGTCTGTGGCACCATCAGCACTTGTTTGAACAGGACGGCAATGGTACCCTTATGACAGATATTGTGCATTATAAGCTTCCCCTGGGCCCATTGGGGTCATTAGCAAAGTCATTGTTCGTAGGCAGGCAGCTCGACGGCATTTTCGACTACAGGAAAAAAGTGATCGAAGAAAAGTTCGGATAACAATTATTTACCTAAAATATACGCACCGTTCAGATATACGTCATGCACCTTAATACCGGCTTGCATAGCTTCCACCGAGATTGCTTCCGCTTTTTTCTTTGAAGTATTTGCAGGTATAATCAACATCGCGGGTTGAAATACTTTTTTGATTTCTGCGACATCTGCATACTTCGCATCAATTATCACCACATCCACCGGAATGAGTGTGTCACGAATTTGCTGACGGCCATGTATAAAGATCGATTTACCGGCTACCTGTAAGAGGTTGTAATTCTTATCCGCACTCCTTACGTTTTTTATATGCAGGTTGATGTGTACGGGCTCTAAAACAAATTTCTGTGCTGCGTCGTTTGCCGTGTCCTCGCCGACTAATACAGTTGCGGTACTCCCCGTTATCAATTCTATCCTGTTCTCTTTGCTGACATTGTACACTATCAGCATTTCCTGTTGCGAAGTCTGGACGTAACGCACACAAACAGAAGTTAAAAACAGGACTAAGGCCGCACCTCCGGCAAACAATGCTTTCTTGTTCCTTTTTAGCAGGTATATGGCTGTGCCTGCTATAACGATATACACCAACGCTAACTGCAGTTCGCTCAACATAAGGCTGTGCAGAGCATTAAAGTTGAGGTGCTGCAATCCATACACCAACCGGTTAAACCAGGTAGACAGAAGAGTAACCGCACCGGCAATAAAATGTGCTACAGGATAAATCGACGACATCGCTATCAGCAACATGCCCAGCACCAGCACCAGACCCATGAAAAGATATGCCAGTACATTGGCAACTATAAACTGTAAAGGGAAGAGGTGAAAATAGTAAATGACCAATGGTGCGACCAATATTTCAGCAGCTATACTGACGGCAACCGCGCCCCATAGCATTCGCGCTATTTTATTTACAGGCGACCACCACCTATAGACAGGCCTGTAAAACAGCATGATGGACAGTACAGCAACGAAAGACAGCTGGAAACCTATCGAGTATAGCCACATCGGCTCTACAACCAACAAGATAAATGCTGCTGCCAATAACTGGTTGATGCCGTTCGGTGTCTTCTGCAATGCAAATCCTATACCTAATATGGAAAACATGGTAGCTGCACGTACTGCCGATGGTGGCGCTCCTGCCACCACCACGTATATCCATATCAGCGGTATAGCGGCTATATATTTGACCCAATGATATTTTTTATGCCTTATCCATCCCAGCAGGAAGGCTACCAGAACAAAGAAAATAGTGATATGGCCGCCCGATATGGCAATGATATGAACTATGCCTGTCTCTGCATAAGCATCTGTCAACTCGCCGTCCAACATCTGCCGGTCGTCGAAGAGCATAGCTTTGAGCAGGCCCAATGTGGCACGGTCTGTGATATGCCACTCCAGTTGCCGAACGCACCAGTGATGTACTCTTCTTATCCAGGGCAGTAAACTTTCATCTGCATACTGATGTATGACAATATCCCTTCCAGAGATAAACTGCTGATAATAGATGCTATTTCGGGCGCAGTAGGTGGCATAATCCAATTCATAGGGGTTACCGCGATTGGTTATTCGCTGCCAACTATTGGGCAGTACGATTACATCACCTTCCCGCAATGCAGGCGCGTCATACTTGTATACATATACAAACGCACTGCCTCTGGCTGGATATATACTGTCACCATCAACCGCATGTGTTACATCCACCTCCAATTTCCATGTTTTTTCTTTTTCTACAGGTGCATCCGTCAGCCTTGCAACATATCCGTCAGCAGTATTAATGCTGTTGCCCATCCATGCCGTATCATTACGTACATCGTTGTAATAACAACTCAACCACGCCACAGAAAATAAACACAGATGCAAACTGACTGAAACCCCTGCACGTATAGGCAGCTGCTGTTGACGGACAAATGATGCAGCAGCAAAACCGAGGAATGAAACTATTGCGGCTCCGGCTATCCAATTAAGATGGTCCGCGACTTGCGGGGTGTATAAAACAATACCTGCCACCAATGGCGGCAACAACCTTAAAAAAGGTGCGGTCTCCCA
>DATCSV010000230.1:0-10889 GCA_036568285.1 Flavipsychrobacter sp.
CTACAGGGATTTCAGCTCAGGTACAAATTGTAGCTCACTGTCACTTACCCGCGTGGCAATTATTAAATCATCCTGCACCAGCTGCTGCATGGGTTCCAGCTTCTGTATTATAGCATACAGGTCGGCTGTAGCGAAGATGCTTCCGTTGATGAACAGGTTGTCGCTGCCGCTATGCATAGGGAAGACCTGCTGCAGGTATGGAGCGGTCATTGTGCTCGTTTCTGTCCCGATAAAGTGCTCCCATCTTTCACGCATAGTCATGATACCGCAACGGATATCGGCTATCGGGCGGGTATGTGTAAACGGCAGAAGAGAATAGCGCGAGCTATCGTCAAATAAGATGATGTTCATAACAGAAAAATCCCGACAAAAGTCGGGATTTTTGATGCGTAATGCAAATAATGTGCGCGAAGATTATTTCTTCTTCTCGTAACGCTTTTTAAACTTATCGATACGGCCAGCAGTATCAACAAATACTGATTTACCTGTATAGAAAGGATGCGACTTGTGTGAAATTTCCACTTTTACAAGAGGATATTCATTACCGTCTTCCCATACTATTGTTTCTTTTGAGGGGGTAGTAGAGCGTGTCAGGAACGTATAGTCGTTAGACATGTCTTTGAACACTACCAAGCGATAACTTTCTGGATGTATGCCTTTTTTCATTACTTATGTTTTTGTGCATGGATTTGGCCATGCTTTTTTACAGAGTGTGCAAAGGTAGCTCTTTTTTAATATTCAGCAAAAAAATCAGATAATGCCCAGGAATTTTTTACGGTTCTTTACTCTTTTCTTCAATTCGCCTTCAGCCTCTTCTGCAAAGTTGTAGGTAGCTATCACCTTCCCGTCGGGGCCCACCAGTACTGCCTGGGGTACAAAAGTTACGCCGTATATCTGTGCGGGTTCGGCATTCCAGCCACCCAGGTCACTCATGTGATAATCCCATTCCAGGCTGTCTTTAGCAATAGCTTGTACCCATTTATCCTTGTTTTGGTCCAGCGATACGCTTAATACGGTAAAGCCTTTTTTGGCATCTTCGTATTTCAGGTCTTTGTATTCACGGTACATTTTCACCAGCCTTGGGTTGGCCCTGCGGCAAGGGCCGCACCAACTTGCCCAAAAGTCTATTAGTACATACCTGTTTTTGTATATGTCAGACAGCTTGATAGTATCTCCGCCAGGGGTGGGGAATGCCAGATCGGGTGCTTCCTGTCCGGCTTTTATCTTATCGTTGGCGTATTGGGCTTGTACAGCCGTAAGGGATATGCAGGAAATAAAGAGGGTAATTACCAATTGCTTCATAAGTCTTTTATTATCAGTTCTGCTAAGTTAGTAATGTTATTGCTTATCATTAAAATTCCAGAGTCAACCCATCATAAGACAGGTGTATGCCCTCGGGTAGTTGGTGTTCTATTTCTGAATGTTTCCCTAATTGATGGCTGATATGAGTAAAATAGGTGTCCTCCACGCCGGAGCTTTTGGCGACTTCTATAGCCTCATCCAGGGTATAGTGAGAAGGGTGCTTTGCATGCCGTAAAGCGTTTAATACCAGAACTTTACTTCCTGTTATTTTATCTGCTTCTTCAGGAGAGATGTAGTTGGCATCTGTAATATAGGTAAAGTCCCCTATACGGAAACCCAACACGTTCATATACATGTGTTTTACCAATATAGGTGTAAAGGTCAGGCCATTGATAGAAAAGGACTCATTTGCATTAATTGTAGTCAGGTTCACTTTGGGTATACCGGGATAGTTGTCTCCGCTAAACACGTATGAGAATTCCCTTTTCAGGGTCTGCTGTGTTTCTTTCGTTGCATACAAATCCACGGGCTTATTGCTGAAGAAGTTATATGCTCTTACATCGTCCATGCCGGCTACATGGTCTTTATGTCCATGTGTGTACACTATAGCGTCAAGGTGGTGTACGCCTGCACGCAGCATCTGGTAGCGGAAGTCCGGACCGGAATCTATCACAACACTTGCTTCGGGTGTTTGTATCCACACCGAACAGCGTAGCCTGTTATCTCTCTTGTCGGTAGAAGTACATACATCGCAGTGGCAGCCTATAAGAGGTACACCCTGCGATGTGCCTGTTCCTAAAAACGTAACTTTCACTATCAGAGTTCTATTTCAGGTTGTACAGATGGATTATTGCCGGGACGGATGCTTTGCAGTTGCTTATACCATTTTTGCATCTCAGTACTCAGTTCTTCTTCCTTTACAGATATGGTGGGAAGTATTTCCATGAGAGCATTAATGCGCCCTTCCATATCCAGGAACTTATTGATAACAGCCACGCGCCTGTCTTCCAGTATACAATAGCCGGAGTTGAAATTCCCTTTCTCAAAACGAATGGTAAAGTTAGCTTCCTCAAAAAGCTGTTCCATTTTTTTAAGGGTGTTTGCAGTATATTTGAAGCTCATTAGCAAAATCCGGTTTCGATGCTCAAAATTAGAAAAATAACGCTATTAATAGTGGTTTTAGGGCTGGCTTTAGTAAAAACAAATGCTCAGAGTTATTATAAAGAAGACGAAAGGACGTTTTATGGAGGGTTGTCTGCCGGCGCGGTTTTTTCTCAGCTTGATGGCGATAATTTTGCAGGGTATCACAAAGTAGGGCTTACAGGCGGGGCTATCGTTTATGCACAGGTGGCACGCCGTATAGCGCCCAGCCTTGAATTATTGTACACTCAGAAAGGAGCCATATCAAATACAGAAAAGAATGCTGTCAATGTAAGAGTAAATGATTATAAGCTGAAGCTGAACTATATGGAGGTGCCGGTACTACTAAACTACTTTGATAAGCGCAAAAGCCATTTTGGTGCAGGCTTTTCGTATTCTCAGCTCATCAGTGCGCAGGAAACCACCAGGACAACGCCGGCATTGCCTGCTACGGTCAATTTGGACGATTACCCCTTCAGGAAATATGATATCAATGCCATTGCCAGTGTCAACCTGCACCTGAAGAAGGGGTTTTTTCTGAATATTCGGTATCAATACTCTTTAGTGTCGGTGCGCGAAAAATGGTATCCTGACCTGGGCCGCACCAGTGCCGGGGGCCAATACAATAATTTCTGGGCTTTCCGGTTTATGTATATATTTTAAACTGAAGTATTATGCTGTGTGAGATGTACAGGAGATCAATATACCGGTTAGTAGCTGCATGTGTAATCAGCCTTTTTGCCGTGGGTGCCCAGGCGCAAAACTACTATATAGACAATGAACGGACGTTTTTCGGCGGACTGGTTGGCGGGGTCAATTTTGCACAGGTTTCCGGAGACAATTATCGCGGGTTTGATAAAATAGGCATGAACGTTGGGGGAAAGGTGTATTTGCCCCTAACGTCCGAAATTGTAGCGAGTATAGAAATTTTGTACACCCAAAAAGGTAGTGTTGGCAAAGAGGCGACAATCGCCGGCATAATGAAAGGTGTGTCGGTAAGTAATTACAGTATTTCTTTAGATTATGCCGAGGTGCCTGTAATGATAAACTATTTTTTTCCGGGCAAGACACACATAGGAGTAGGCCTTTCATATGGCAGATTGGTCAGATCTTCGGAAAAGGGGATAACCGTACCGGATCAGAATTTCGATCCTGCTAAATATCCCTTCAGTAAGTCTGCAATAGATTTTATTCTGGACGGCAACATAAGGGTGTACAAGGGTTTGTTCATAAATCCCAGGTTCCAGTATTCAATGATAAAATTGCGGAATGAGAAAAATATAGCACCATATTTCTATGGTAGTTCGCAGTTCAGCATGGTTTTCGGATTCAGGGTTGCTTATTTCTTTGGCGTTTAAATAGCGTTATCAATTTTCATTTCATTCCACTTGCTTAACTTTAATACATGAGGAAAGGCATATTTCAGGTCGTATTATTGATTCTTGTGCCATGCGTTGCCTTGCATGCACAAGAAAAAAGCCATTTCTTCTCGCCCGAAAAAGAGCAGGTGTTTTTTGGCGGTTTTACTGCAGGAGGGAATTTTTCCACTGTTGCAGGAGATAGCTATTCAGGGTATAAGAAAGCCGGGCTAGTAGGGGGCGGAACGGTTTATGTGAGGCTGTTGCCTAAGTTACTGACCAATATAGAACTGTTGTACACCATGAAAGGCAGCAGGGGCGTGGCATTGAAAAACTCGTACTACACAGGTGACTTTTTTGAGCGTTACTGGCTGGACCTGAACTATGTTGAGATACCCCTGATGCTGCATTATACTTTTACACCGCGCTGGCATATAGGTTTCGGGGCGGCTTATTCGCAGCTTATCAATTCAAAAGAAGAGATATATACTGACCAGCCTGTAACCATCGATCCGGCCACTACCGAGTTCAATACGTCTGACATTAACTTTGTTATTGGCGGGGCGCTACAGATAGGAGATGGTTGGTTCCTGGCAGGGCGTTACCAACGTTCTTTGCAGTCTATACGCAAGCCGCAGGATATACCGGTGTGGCAAAATTCATTCAGTCAGTTTAATGACCTGTTCAGCCTCAGGCTTATGTATCTAATAGACTAAACTGTGCATTAGTCGGCATTTTCTTTCATTTTGTCCACTTGCCGTTGCAGATCTTTTGTAGCCTTTTCCAGGTCTGTGTAGGTCTTATCTTTTTCTAGTAGTTCCCTGCCGAGTGCGCTATTTTCTACAGCATCGGTTTGTGTTTTTATTTTATGTACAGATGTACGCAAGCTATCTGTCTGGCTGTAGAAAGAGGTGCTTGCCAGGTCCGCAGTTATTTTTTCAGCATTGTTTATGGCTTGGGTCACCTGGCCACGGTTGTTACGTGCTGCGTCTGTACTTTCCCGCAGCTTTTTTATAGTATTTATGGCATTGCCGGCACTCGCCTCAATTTTGGTGAGCTGAGCATTATACTGCTTCATACTTCGCTCTATGCCCCTGATGTCTTTTTGTGTTTTCTCAATCAATCCATTATCTACTTTGCGGTTGAAGACCGAGAAATTTTTGTCGGCGGTATTCAATATATATTTAGCCGATTCGATAATCGGGCTTACCTGGTCACTCATGTCCATTACATTGGTATCATATTCGCCTATCAGTATGCTTTTGTGTCCCAGCAATTCCTGGCTGTTTCCAAGCTCAAGAAAGACCATCTTATCTCCGCGCAGGTTGTTGGAGGCTAATACGGCCATGGTGCCTTTTGTGAGTTTCGTTTCTTTATCTATTGACAAGGTGACCCTAACTTTCTCGCCACCGTTCAGCCTTATGTCGCTTACTTCGCCCACTTTTACACCGCTTATGAAGACAGGATTAGCTATTTGCAAGGCGTGGATATCATCATAATACGCATAGTAGTCATACTCCTGGTATACCAGGTAGGCATATTTATATACAAAGTACCCCGCCACCGCTATCAGCACAATAGCTAAGGAGAGCCAACCACGTTTTTTTGCTTTGAGTTGCATGAATAATTGTAAAAGTATGGATATTGTCTGAATTGACGGCTCCGGGTCACTTTTTGAAATAAGGTATCTCGCCTAATTTTTCACCTCCCTTTATTCCAAAGTCCAGCGTACGTATCGGGAATGGTATGGTAATACCGTGTAAATCAAATGCTTTCTTAATGAGCATAATTGCTTCACTGCGCCCTTGCAGCCATACCGGTTGTTCCGGGTCATTAATCCATATTCTAACTTCGAAATTGATGGAGCTGTCACTAAATTCATCGTAAAAGAAGGTTATCTCATCATCAGTTCGTACGCTTACGTTTTCCACTGCTTCTAAAACTACGTTTTTTACCTTTTCAAGATCATCCCCATAAGATATACCAACTACTAGATCCATTCGGCGTTTGCCCAGCATCGAATAGTTTTCAATAGGGTTCTGTATAACCTGCTTGTTGGGTATTATTACATATTGCCCCTGGAATGTAAGTAATTCAGTGTCGCGTAGCGTGATGTTGATCACCTTACCCATATAATCCTGCAGCTTGACTATATCACCTATCCTTATCGGCCTGCGGAATGTAATAAATATGCCGGAAATAAAGTTGGCAGCAATGTCCTGAAAAGCAAATGCCAGGGCGAGTCCCAGGATTCCTGCGCCGGCCAGCAGCGATGCAACAGCTTTTTCCAGCTTCAGTACACTAAGGGCAATAAACAGCGTGATGCATATTGATAATACGTGTATGAAGGATGCAAAGAGGTT
The DNA here is from genome assembly GCA_036568285.1 of Flavipsychrobacter sp. Taxonomy (GTDB): domain Bacteria; phylum Bacteroidota; class Bacteroidia; order Chitinophagales; family Chitinophagaceae; genus UBA5543. Next base: position 6,164 of record DATCSV010000230.1, read on the forward strand.
ATTGATAGTTTCCTGCTTGGATACCCGGTGAATCAGTCGCCTGGCCAATCGCTTCAAAAGATTAGACAGGAATATCCCCAGCACCACTACCAGCGCTGCCAACGCCATATTAGGCAGCATACTGACAAACTCTACAAACCAATTGCTGAGCTTATCTACCAGAATATTGTAGGCATTGGTTAGCTTCATCGTATACTAAGATAACTTAAAAAAAATTTCTGTGATGCATTAAATCGATAGCTCTATATATAAAATAATAACGCCCGGCTTGCCGGGCGTTATTACAACTAAAATTCTTTTTATCTGATAAGTGGCTTATCCCAGGCGAGGGAAAGTGGCATAACTATTACCGAAAGGTTATAGCCCATTTGGCCCGAGTAACTCCTGCTGAGAATACCGTTGGCTGAGCTTATCTCGGGAGACTTGTAATCTATCAGGTTGTAGTTGCCCAGATATGCTGTACCTCTCACCTTGATGGCTACACCTAAGATGAAACCTATTTCTGCTTTTACAAAAGGAATGGCCTGGATAATAGCATCGCTGCCGGTACCGTCATCAATAGTGATGTACGAGGTAGCGATACCTGCACCGGCTGATAATAATGTACGATGGTCTTTACTTAAGGACGCATCCCCTCCGTACTTGTAATTGAAGCTTATGGGGCCTGAAATGCTCATAAACGGCATACTTTCTTTTATTGTCAGGTCTTTATATGTCAGGGGTATCGTTACCGTGTCATGTGTCAATTCACCCATTAAAACATTTGCCTCAATATCAAGGCAGAGCATGCTCTTGTCAGTAAGCATAGTCACCGGAACTGATACGCCTAAATACCCTGATAATGATTTTGTAAGCCTTGCTGTAGTTGTGAATGTGGTATCTTTTTCTTTGGCGCCTACTTTGTCGTTAAAATGGTCCTGGCTAAGATAGACAGAATCACGAACCCTCATGGTCAGCGGGTTGCTCATGAAATGCCAACCATACACACCCAGGTATATGCGCTTGTGCAATTGCATATCAAACCTTTTTTCCTTGCGCTCATTATTACGGTACCTGTTCAGGCCCGATATGAACTGGGCCTTGCCAGGTAGGTAAGACAACAAAAATACGGCCAATAAACACCAGGCAGCTTTATTTCTCATTGTGTGTATCATTGATTTGAAGCTAAAATAATCTAAAAAGCTGTTTAAACAAATAGTTGGCTATACATGTTAGGGTTTTACCCAGGCAAAACCCTCAATAATGGTAAACTGCCTGTTTCTTACCTGTTTTTCTTGCTTTGTTTGAAGCTTTTATGCCCGGTACTCATGGGTGGCTTTTTACAACTTTCCGCAATCAGTATTACCGAAATAAACACGCCAACAACAATAGTCAGTTTTCTCATATTCTATAGGCTTTCTATGTGAAAATAGTTAATCATCATCAGATTCGGAAGGCGGGCTTAAAAAAGTTTAACGTAAGCGACAGAACCAATTCTTTGTCTGTGCGTTATAACAACATACACAAAACCATTTTTTTATGAGAACGATACTTTATTTGATAGCGGTAATCCTGATTATAGGATGGTTGCTGGGTTTCTTTTTCTACAGCGCCGGACAGATCATACATATCCTGTTGGTGATAGCTGTAATAGCCCTTATTTTAGGGGTTATCAGGAGGGCTTGATGCCTGGTCCTGAAAGAGTCCGATGTTAAGTCATCAGCCAGTTAAGTAAGTATTATTGCGGTATTCTTGTTCTCCTGCCAAAGGGAAGACAAGAATGCCGTTTATTCCAGGCATGAATGTATAAACGCCGGGTTGGTCATGTGAGTCACTCTTAGCCGGTGAAGCCGGCGGTTATATTTTTGGTCCCAGTTTTTGCTTGATAAAACGGTTGGCCGGCAATTCAAAGAATTTATATATCAGGATACTGGAGGCAAGCGATATGCCGAATATGATAAAAGCAGCATTGTGATTTACCGGTAATACCGCCTGCAGGAAAGGTAGTTTTTGCGGCACGTATTGATAGTACCGCAATACCAGCATGTGGACCATATAGAAACCGAAACTGATCTCCCCCAAAAAAACCATCGTGCCGTTAGAAAGCATATTTGAAATAAATCCCTTTGCATATGCAAAAGTGTAGATCAAAACTATCATAGGTAGCCAGTAGTAGCACGAATATCTGAACCCTTGTGGAATATGGTTATGGTAATAGAAAAATACAGCGAGTAACAGTATTGAGCCGATCTCCGCCAGGTTTGCCACTTTGCGGTTGTTGAGGATCTCTATGTCTTTACGCTTGCGGTATACGCGATATAGCAGCTTGCCGATGATAAAATCACCTAGGCGCAAGAGGGGGTTTATGTAAAAGTACTTTTCATGGTAACTCTCCTTAACCAGCAGCAAGGACAGAGGGATAAGAAGAATAAGAATAGGGAGGAACTTCAGGTATTTCCGGCGCAGCATCAGGAACACCAGGAAGGGGAACATCAAATAGAAGAACCATTCGTCTGATATACTCCACGATACGGAGTTAAAATAGAAGTAAATAGAGTCAGAAGGTACAAAGCTTTGTATCAGGAAAATATTGAGCACTAACCGGTTGATCCATTCCGTGGAGTCGCCCTTGAAAGACAAGGGTATGGCAATAAGTAGCGTAAGCAGGTGCAGGGGGTAAATGCGGGCAAGGCGCGCCAGCCAGAACTGCCCGAACTTTATTTGCCCGCCAAGTATCTTATCATGGTAGCTGTAGCCCAGTACAAATCCACTGAGGATAAAGAAGAAGCTGACACCAATATATCCCTCATAAAAGATATCGTCGTACAACTGCTTGTAAAATGGCGAGTCGTCTTGCAGGAACCACAGGTGGCTCAGAAACACCATCATAGCAAAGATAAAACGAAGGGAAGTAAGTGGCTTTATCATTTGTGCGCTATTATCAGGCCTTTTTTAATCCATTTTTCGCCTTCTGGAAGATGTTCAGGATGGTCCGGTTGGCATAGGTCTTCTTGATAAAGCTATTGGCCGGCATTTCGTAATAACGGTGCAGGAGAACCGCAATCAACATCGTGACGAAATACAATATAATAGCTGCTACATAATTGATGGGTAATGCCGGTATCTTACTCTGCAGCAGTGTGTAATACCTGATGACCAGCACATGCAACATATAGAAGACGAAACTTACGCCACCCAGGTATACAAAGATCTGCCTGGATATGAGATCGGAAATAAATCCTTTGGAATAGGAGAATACGTATACCAGCATAGACATGGGCAGCAGGTAATACATAGAGTACCGGAAGCCCATAGGCACGTGATTGTGAAAATACATAAATCCGACCATCATGGCTATGGTGACGACCTCCGCAAAATTGGCAAACCGCCTGTTGTTCAGGTATTCAACATCCTTCCTTTTGGCATAAAGGTTGTAAAGCAGCATGCCGATCAGGAAGTCCCCGGCTCTCATAAGCGGGTTTACATAAAAGACGGCGTGATGCAGGGCGTCTTTGGTAAGCAACAAGCCGACTGATACGATGATTACATACGCCGGCACTACGAACATCCGCACCTTCCGGCGCGTGAGCAATAATGCCAACATTGGGAAGCACAGGTAAAAGAAGAACTCGGTAGATATACTCCAGGACACGGCGTTGAATGTCAGGTAATAGCCGTCTGACGGTACGAAACTCTGCATCAGCAACGCATTCAGCAGAAATTTATTGATCCATGTGACCACATCGGTGTTGATGGAAAGTGGTATAGCCAGCAGCAACGTGAGCAGGTGGACAGGGTATACCCTGGCAAAACGGCCCACCCAAAAGCTGGTGAAACTTATCTTGTCTGATTGCAATTTGGCGCCATACCCGTAGCTCATGATGAAACCACTGAGAATAAAAAAGAAGCTGACGCCGATAAAGCCTTCTTTGAAGAGGTTTTTGTGAAGGTACGCAATAGCCGGACTGTCGTTCTCCAGGAACCATAAATGGCTGGTGAAGACCAGGATACTGAAAAAGAACCTTAACGAAGCGAGCGGCTTTATCATGCTATCACTATCAAAATATGGCCGAATTTAGAAAGGTAGCAGATATATCAAGTCCTTTGCATGGGTTGATAACAATTATGTTAACATTCAGGGGCTGCCGTGGAAACCGGTTGATGGCTTGTCTCTTACCAGATTTGTTTTTTGCCCACATATCCCCGGCGGGGGAAATGCCTGTCCCTTACAGCCAGGAAGTACTTCTCAATGGTATAGGTAATGATCAGCCCTGCTATCACTGAAATGGTGGACCCGATGAAGAACTTCAGGGCGAACTGGTCGTTCATATTCAGTTTCCGGGCATAGTCGTTTACGTAGTTTATTACCAGGGTATGTATTACATATATGGAATAAGAGGAGAATCCTATTTTCCCTACCAGGCTGACAACCGGCTTTGACAGGACACGGTTAAGTTGATGGTTGATATTGTCCGACAACAGGAACAGCATCAATATTATACCAAAGGCTATGTAAGCCAGCGTATACCCGGTTGTTTTGCCGAAAAAGTTGGTTTCCGGCTCAATAAACGGCGTCCAGGATAAAAACACGATGGCTATGATTATCAGCAGGTATCTATATTTAGATACGAACCTATTGAGGTATTCGAACCGGAAGTAGAAGAAGTAGGATATAAGTACGCCGGCCAACAGGGAATCGATACGTATGTGCGTCATAGTAACGTTGTACTCCGGCTCTGCCGGTGGG
>DATCSV010000231.1:0-4440 GCA_036568285.1 Flavipsychrobacter sp.
ATGAAGACCCGCGACAGGATATTGGACAAGGCATTGGAATTGATGAACACCAAGGGACTGGAAAATGTCTCTACATATGATATTGCACGGGCCCTGGATATCAGGCAGAGTAATATTACTTACTATTTCGCAACCAAACAGGACATAGTAAATGCGCTGGCAAAACGGATGGTGGTGGATGTCGACAGCATATCTGTAGTTGCTGACCCGCAGCTTTTTTCCATCAATGCTTTTTACACAATAGTGGAGGAGACTATGAAGGTGCATGAAAAATACAGGTTCATCCTGATGAACTACGCACAGGTAATAACTGCGGATAGCGAACTGCATAGTCATTATGTACAGGTGCTAAAAGGTCGTCCTGCTCAGTTTGAAGGGATGGTAGCCATGCTCGATGCCAATGGGTACGTAAAAGGGAATGAGCTGTCGGTTCATAGTCAATACCTTACCCTGCTACTGAATATGACTGCTATATACTGGGTGCAGGAAGCGGCTATATACATGGCTAAGAAGTCCGATAAAGTGAAGCGAAAACATCACCTGGCCATATTCTTCCAGGCCTTTGTACCCTACATGACTAACAAGGGTAAAAAAGAACTGGAAATTTTGCTGGGTAAAAGCATATAAGAAGAAACCCCGCCGGGAACGGCGGGGTTGTACTTACTAACCCTTAAAAACTTTTTGGCTTTTCAATTAAAGTCACACCTTTATCTCAAATCTTTTCGGCGGTGGCATTTCCCAGTCTATTTTGCGTTTCACCAGCCACAGTTCTTTTATCTCGCTTTTCGGTAGCAGGAATTGCGGGTAGAACTCTTCATTATCGCTGATGCATACGTAGTTTTCGTTGTCTTCCTTGCGGAACAGGCGTTTTACCATGATGCGGTCTTCGGTTACCACTACATAAATATAAAACTGAGCCGTGCTGTTCCAGTAGTCAGGCGATACGGTTTCGGCCACCACATGAAAGCCTTCTTTCAATGTAGGCTCCATACTGTCGCCGCTTACTTCAAATACCCGGTACCTGTCGCCTTTGTAGGGCATATTCGGCACGTTCATTACTTCCAGGTCTTCTACAAATGCGGGATCCAGGTAGTGCTTGCTATAGCCCGCCTGCGCGTGTATCGGCACTACATGCAGCGCGTCCTGGCTGATACCCAGTGCTTTCTGCATGCGCAGGTCTTCGCCCGTGGTGCGGGTTGGCTGCTCATACATATCAGCAGGGTTATTGTATGCCCCGCCAAACAATTGGTCGGTGGTGATGCCCAGCGCTTTGGCAGCCCGGGTGCGTATTGTGTCATCCAGCCGCTCTTTGCGGAAGTTATAATATAGGGTGCTGCGGGGTACGTTCAGCGCTATGGCCAGGCCATGCACCCCAAGTTTGCTCATACGTGCGGCGTTCTGCAACGCTTCGCCTTCATGGATACTCATAGACTAATGCATTATGGTTAATAATATTTTTTAAAACTTTTGGACATTTGTACTAAATGTGTACATTTGTCTAACAATGATGATTTGAAAGCGGTTTGTTTGAACAAATGTATAAACAAGTACGCAGACTACCAAATACAACGGCTAAAAAGTTTGAAGACAAGATCAGTGTAGCGGTAGTAAAAATGAAGTAAACAAAAAATGAACAGAACTATGAATCACAGGAATAAGAACCGTGGAAATGCAATGCAGTCAGGCCTTGAGGCAGGGGCAAAAAAAATGCCCGTTGTAGACACAAGCGGGCGTTTCAAAACAAAAAATAAAAAACACGATACGAAGATAGTAAAAATTCGCGAGTTGGAACAATTTGGCCAAAGCAGGCTGTTTGTACAATTCTGAGGGTAGGGTAGCAGGAAGGGGCCTTTTATGAACCGGTCAACTATTTAGCCTTTTATCACCCGCAAAAACGAGTAACCAAAAAAATGTCAGATATGGAAAAGAACATGTTTTACAATCACGTCAGTAGCTGGATAGACAGCTACTACAACGCCGAGGCTCTGGAATGGCTGCGACGCTTTATCAACAACAGCGCCCAGCCGCAGGAAATGAAAGACCGCCTGCACCGCGAGGTAGACCGCAAGCTGGCCTCGCTCACCAATATGCCGTTTTTCGGCAAGTACGATGATATGCAACTGCTGATGGACGAACATTGTCATCCACAGATATTTACTACGCGCTATGCCGCTATGAGCAAGGTAGCCCAATTGCGCATTATGGGTTACGATGCACGCCTGCTGGAAGGCAATGCCTTTTATCGTATTCAGTTAGTACAGTCGGCCCCTGTAAATTTTATATCGCCGGTTAATGAAGGCCGCATCCCGGATGCTTCCATGCAGGAGCTGCGGATGAGCGCATGATATACACCGGCAGCATGAAAACAACTATAACCCTGTCAAATTAAATGGTGTGGGTACCGGCAAACAGAGTTGCAATTGCCTCGCCCGCACCGCACAACTATAGCATTTTTAACCATGAGTACATGCCACCAGGCGGTACGGAAAAACAAAATCCCCGATGCAAAAGGGGTGAGTATTTATGAAAACAGAATTAAGAATAGTAGCCTCTCCTGTTGCCGACACATTTGCCGCAGCTATGGGTATAGGTGTTAATAGAGAACAGCAGATATGCGACCTGATAGAAGAATGTTACGAAGGAACAGACACTTACCCGCAGGCTATTGCCTGCCTGTCACAAATGGTAAACAGTATGAATGAACTGGCTTACGCCTTGTTTCACCTGGGCGCTTTTGCCGGCAACGAACAGGCCAGACGGGAATTGATAAGGAAGCTGGAAAGCTAAAGAACGGGTAACCTGCTCCCTGCCTCGGGAGATGGAGACACTCCCGGCAGGGGCATAAACACTACAACATGAAACAGGAACAAACAACAACAGGAAATACAAACTGCATTGTAGTGGTGCTGGCCGGTGATATAGAGCAGGTAGGATACGAAGAGAGGCTGAGATGCTGTAGGCAACTGGCCGGTGCGTTGGGTGTGCAGGATGAGTGGAAGGAAGCGCCTCCGCAAACCGCTTTCCCCGATTCGCTTTTTTCAAGCGATGAGGATGTAGCAAAGCTGGCAGGCAGGTGCAATGATATGGATAGCCTGCAGGCGCTGTATCACGACAACTGGCACCGCATAGATAAGAAGCCCCTACTGCAACAGACGTTTGCAGACAGGCGGCAACAACTGGGAAAAACGAATGGCTGTATAGACTATTAGTGAAAATTTGGGTTAGTATCCTGTAGCCCTACACCTTGAAAAACAATATTAAAGAAAGGCAGAAACGTAAGCCCTTCACCTTGGAAAACATAAGTTCTTTGAAAAAAGCTAAAACATGCGTGGGTGACGGTCAAAAGTCATGATAAGCATATAGATGATAATGGCTGTTGATAAAGCCGATATAGCGATATACGGCAGGGCAAGCAACAAAAGCCATTTGCTGCGACGAGCCCATATCAGTATGCCATCTGTAACTATAGCGCACATAATAATGGCTGATGGAAATAGTAAGAACCATAGTTTGTCTATGTTTATTACGTCTTCTATAATGTCCATACCTGCTGCTCCTGCTACGGGCAGCACGGTGCAAATGGCCAGTAATATTTTATAGGCCGGAGATAGTGCAGATACATTGTGGTTACGGGCAGGCGACAGCGTACGGCGGTACAGGTATGTCAGCAGTATGGGAGTAGTTATTGAGGCTAATGTTATGAGCAGTATGATGCCGTCCATGGGTTTCTCTTATCACATCGCCATAAAAAGTATGATGGCCGACATGGTATAGAATATAGCGGTAGCTGCATTGAGTACCATCAGTGTCATGGCAGCTTTATTGCGTTGGTGGAAATACTTGCTAACTACTATGCCCATTACAGCCAGCAGTGCATGGCTCGTTGTGAACAGTGCTGCAAACAGGGCATGCTCTTTGGGGTTCAGCAGTGGCATATATTGCCCCGCTGCCAGCAATACCATCAGTTGTACGGGTGTGTACAGCACTATAAACCAGCATAACAAGCGCTGTACCATGCCGAGTTGCATCCTGCCATCTTTAAACGGCGACAGCTTGTACATAATGCTATAAAGTATACCGGTTATAACGATTGCTGCCAGTATGATGAGAAGTAGCTTGCCCATGCAGGCAAAGGTAATACTTACCTGTATATATAGAAGAAAACCGCTATCAGGCAGATGGTATACACAGCACCGGCCAGCAGGTCGCCCACTAAGTATACCGTGTTTTTTTTGTCGCGCCGGCGCAGGTACCAGGCTCCCGCAGCTCCTACCGAACTGAGGCACGCGTGCCCCGCACAAAACCAGGCCACCATATACAGGCCATCAGCCGGGGCGGTGGACAAACCGGGTATGGAAAACGACATGAGCCCGAGAAGAAGAAGTGATAAAGGCGGGTAGCCCGCTATTGTATAAAGGGTTTTGCGCTCCCACTCCGGCA
>DATCSV010000232.1:0-5358 GCA_036568285.1 Flavipsychrobacter sp.
GTAGACTATGATGAAATAGTGGATGAAGTAGTGCTGGCGCATGAGCAGGCTATGAAGCACTATAACCGCCCGCTTACCAACATCGTATTTATGGGCATGGGCGAACCCCTGCTGAATTATAAGAATGTATTGAAGGCAATAGATATCATTAGTTCGCCCGACAGCCTGGGCATGAGTCCGCGCAGGGTAACGGTTTCAACAGCGGGTATAGCCAAAATGATTGAAAAGCTGGGCGATGACCAGGTACGGTTCAAACTGGCGCTATCTCTGCATGCCGCCAATGATATCAAGCGCGACGAGATAATGCCTATCAACGAAACCAACAATCTGAAAGCCCTGGTAGATGCCCTGAACTATTTCTATCAAAAAACAAAGAACGAGATTACTTTCGAATATATACTCTTCAATGGTGTAAACGACAGTATAAAAGACGCTGACGAACTGGTGAAGATATACCGCCAGGTACCGGCCGATCTGGTGAATATCATAGAATACAACCCTATAGAGCAGGCCGACTTCAGCAAGCCCGATGAGGACCAGACCATGCAGTTTATGCGCTATCTCGAATCGAAAAAGGTGAATGCTAAACTACGCCGCAGCCGGGGCAAGGATATTGATGCAGCCTGCGGCCAACTGGCCAATGTGGACCATGTGGAGAATAAGGGTGCGTAGATAGTTTCCGTATCTTTAATTTATGGTCACCACCAAAACAGCAAGGCAATTGGCAATGTCATTCGACGAAGTGACGGAACAGCCTCACTTTGAAAAAACTTCCTTCAGGGTAGGCAAGAAGATATTTGCCACGATGAACGAGCCTGAAAACCGCATGACCCTCAAACTCTCTCCCCTCGACCAGGATGTGTTTTGCACCTTCGATAAAAACGTAGTGTATGCTGTGCCTAATGCCTGGGGCAAACAAGGCTGGACCCATGTGAACCTGCAAACTGTACGGAAGGAAATGCTGAAAGATATCCTCACCGTTGCCTACTGCACCGTCGCGCCTAAAAAGCTGGCGGAGAAATACGGGATAGACGAAGATTTATAAAGCAAAACAGGCGCCTTACGGGGCGCCTGCTTAATATTACAACGAGAGAGACAATCTTGATTACTCTTGAGTAGCAGTATATACTACATCTACAGCGTAAGTACCTGCAGGGTAAGCGAAACCGGGAGTAGCTTTGTACTTCACGCTGAAAGTCTGGTTGCCACCACGGTCTGCAGCAGTTATCAGATCCTGGTTGCTTGAAGTAAGAGTAGCGTATTCACCGAAAGAACCGGCGATGTTACCACCTGTACCGTTAGCTGTTACTTTTACAGCCAGTACACCTTCTACGGGCATTTCAGGGGCGGGGGTAGTATTACCTGTATAAGAGAACTCACCTGCGTTAGCTTTTACAGCTACAGAGAAGTTTTTGTTAGAACGTACTTTCAGCTCCTGTGCGTCAGACTCAACACCGTTGGCGTAGTCATTCACAGTTGTGAAAGGGATAGTCACGTCAGCACCGGTAGCGCTGCTGTTACCTGTAAAAGTGATCTCGATAGCGTTGCTCAGCGACAGTTGAACTGTTTGAGAAGCAGAAGAAGCCTGGTTAGCCTGGTTTTGAGCGTTAGCTGAGAAACCGAAGATTGAAAGCGCTGCTATTACGATTGACTTTTTCATTTTGTTTGTCGTTTGTGTTTGTTTGTTATTGTGATACAAAGATGCGACGCGGAAGGCCCCTTCTCCAAAAAAATGCCCTTGGTTAACGCCGGGTTTGCAAGCAGGCAACAAGCCGTTAACAAATGTATTTTACCTGTTTTTGCCGCATAATCAGCTAAATTTGCTGCTTTCAAGCGTATACTATTGAGAGCAGATTTTTCTAACGCCGCCCTGGCAGGGTTGGCCACGCATTACGTAGGTAATAAGCATACAGATAATAGTTTTTTCTATTCGGAGGCAGAGGTGGAGCTGGCGGATGATGAACTGAAAGGCCAGTTGTTGAGTTATTTCACGTCGCCGTTCAGGGATATTGAAGAATACTATGAGTTTCACCACGAAAGTGATATAAACCTGAATACTGTAAGGCACTTTGCAGAAATGATATTTGCCGATTCCGGTTCTTTGCTGACAAACTCTGTAGCTATTTCCAAGCACCTGTTTGAAATATCTGACTCGCCGAATATAAAGAGCGGTGAACTACACCTGGTTTATATGACAGGTGTATATATAGACGGGAGAGCCGTGGAGGCAATAGGGATATACAAAACAGAAGAGCGGGATATGTTCTTTGATGTGCAAAAGGGCTTTGAAGGATATAGTATTGCTATGCAGGAGGGTATACATGCTGATAAAATGGACAAAGGGTGTGTTATATACAATACACCTGACGGTTTGCTGGTGTCAGCCATAGATAAGACCAATAAGCGCAATGAGGCCCAATACTGGAAGGATAAATTCCTGAAAATAATAGCCAGGGCGGACGAATATCATTTTACCGCTGAATACCTGACTGCCGCAAAGGATTTTATTACCAAGCAAATACCGCAGGAATATGAAGTGACTAAGGCCCAGCAGGCTGACTATCTGAATAGATCTATCAGCTTTTTTAAGAACAACGCAGAATTTGACGAAAGGGCCTTTGTGCAGGAAGTATTTGAAGATAAGGAGCTGATACAATCATTTTCAGGCTACAAGCGGGGGTACGAACAGGAGCATGAAATGGAGTTGGGAGATAGGTTTTCTATATCCGACTCTGCTGTAAAGCGTTCTGCCAGGGTTTTTAAAAGCGTGATCAAGCTGGATAAGAACTTTCATGTGTACGTACATGGCGACCGCGACCTGATAGAAAAAGGCTACGACGAGGCTGTAGGGAAGCATTATTATAAGATATACTTCGACAACGAGAGTTGAAAAACGAAAAGAGGAAGCTTCCGGCTTCCTCTTTTACTTTGATTGTATCGAGAGAAACAATATGATTATTCCTGTGTAGCAGTGTATACTACGTCTACAGCATAAGTACCTGCAGGGTAAGCGAAACCGGGAGTAGCTTTGTACTTCACGCTGAAAGTCTGGTTGCCACCACGGTCAGCCGCAGTTATCAGGTCCTGGTTGCTTGAAGTTAAAGTAGCATACTCACCGAAAGAACCTGCGATGTTACCACCTGTACCGTTAGCTGTTACTTTTACAGCCAGTACACCTTCTACGGGCATTTCAGGAGCGGGAGTGGTATTACCTGTATAGGAGAACTCACCTGCGTTTGCTTTTACAGCTACAGAGAAGTTTTTGTTAGAACGTACTTTCAGTTCCTGTGCGTCAGACTCAACACCGTTGGCGTAGTCATTAACAGTAGTGAAAGGGATAGTCACGTCAGCACCGGTAGCGCTGCTGTTACCTGTAAAAGTGATCTCGATAGCGTTGCTCAGCGACAGTTGAACTGTTTGAGAAGCAGAAGAAGCCTGGTTAGACTGGTTTTGTGCGTTAGCCGCGAAGTTGATTGAAGTTAGTATAGCTGCGAATATTGCGATCTTTTTCATTTTGTTTGTCTGTTTGCGTTGTTGTTTGTGTTTGTTTGCTATTGTGATACAAAGATGGGGGCACGAGGCCCCCATGTCCAAAAAAATGCCATCGGTTAACGCCCGGTTTGCAAGCGGACAACAACCCGTTAACAAAATTCAGAGTGTTATTTTGTGTTATAAGTAATTGGTAATGAGACGGATGTAGTTATCTCGCATTCTCTTCAATCTCTTCATCTTCTTCAACAGTGAGTTGCCTGATGAGTACTTTGTCTATCCTGAGCCCATCCATGTCTACGATCTCGAATTCATAACCATGCCATTGTATTTCGTCGCCGATATTAGGCATGCGTCCCAGTTTGTCTAAGATCAACCCGCCGATAGTATTAAACTCATTGGGGGGCAGGTCGTCGTCAGATATGTGGAAGTAGTGGAGTAATTCAAAATAGGGGTATTGAGCATCTGCCAGCCAGGTGCCGTCTTTACGCTGTGTTATCTTATAGTCTTCTTGTCCCATTTCAGAAACATCCCCTACCAGTGCGTCTAACACATCGTCCATGGAAACAACCCCTTCTACAGACCCATATTCGTCCACCACAATGGCGTGATGAAGTTTCCCGATCCTGAAACCTTCCAGGGCGCGGTATGCCGGCGTATTGTCGTGCAGTACCAGTGGTTTTTTCAGGTGCTTGGTCAACGCCAGGCTATCCAGTGTGTTTTCTTTTGCAAACAATTCTTTAATACTCACTATCCCCAGCATCTTATCAAGGCTGCCATCGCAGACGGGGTATACCGAATGTATCTCGCCGCTTATCTTTTTACGTAGTTCTTCTGTACTGTCTTTTATATCCAGCCACACAATTTTAGTCCGGTGTGTCATCAGTTCGCCTACACGCCTGTCTCCCAGCGAGAATACGCGTTCCACAATGCGCCGCTCTATCTCCTGCACTTCTCCGCCCTCCGTGCTCTGCTGTATAATAGCTCTTATCTCTTCTTCAGATACCTGGGTTTCTTTTTTTGACTTGATGCCAAATATGAACAGAAATAAATCGTTGGTACGGGTAAGCAGCCAGATAAAAGGGTGAGTGATTACTGAAAGCACATTCATAGGGCCTGCCATTACAATGGCTATTTTTTCAGGGAAGAGCAGGCCGATACGCTTAGGTATTAATTCTCCGAATACAATAGTGGTGAATGTAACTATGGTAACTATGATAGCAACAGCAAATGCTTTTTCGTTGCCTTGCAGCATAGGTATTCCGGAAAGTGTAGTTTGCAGGTTGTTCTGCAATTCATCACTACTGAAAACACCCGTGAGTATGGCAATGAGCGTAATGCCCATTTGCACGGTAGACAGGAAACGGTTGGGATTATTCGCTAACTCCAGTGCACGCTTTGCGCCTGCGTTGCCTTTTTTTGCTGCATTCTCTAATCGGTATTTTTTGGCAGAGACGAGGGCTATTTCACTCATTGAGAAGACTCCGTTAAGCAAAATCAGGCAGATAATGACGACTATTTCCATTCAGTAGATTTGTTTTTCCAACTGTAAAGTTAACTGTTTTTGCAACGAAAGGTTTACTGGCAAAGGGGTATTATCCATCTGCATTCACCTTCATATGTAGGGAAAAGACGTCACTGTGCCCGGCAAGCCAATGCGAATTGTATTCCTACAGATTTCACATAACTCAAGATGCTTTTGGCACGAATTACTATGTTGAAAATAGGAAACATCAAAAACTCCGATTATGAAAGACGAAATGGTAAAAGCAGACAAGAGTGAAGGCTTAGCGGCCGAAGTAAAATCAAACTGCGAAATTGCCGTCAGACACCTTCTTGTAGCCTGCGCTGGCTTGTATGGGCGTATCA
>DATCSV010000233.1:0-3213 GCA_036568285.1 Flavipsychrobacter sp.
CTCAATGAAGCGATTAAAAAAGACATCATGAATGAATTAACGGGCTGCAAAAGAGATTGCTGTCCAAATCGACAACATTTGACAACAATTTTCACCAACATACTGGTTATCAACACCCGCGAATTTGTTGTCGTGCGAAAACGGTAACGTTTGACAACAAATAGGCTGTAAAAAGATGTTGTTGTGTCAACATGACAACAAAAAACAACAACTAAGCGAAAGATGCCGGGTCACGGCCCGGCATGACAGGACGTAAATTGTGCAACGTGCATTTATTCCGTTTTTCAGGCATCAAAATGGAACATTTCTGCGTAGCAGCTGACAACCATATACTTACGCAACCCACCCGTTCAATTATTCTGAAAATCAGGCATCATTTTGGAACACTTTGGGAACAAAATGGTCAAATTTTGTTCCCGTGCGCACAAAAAAGCCGCGTAATTTCTTACACGGCTTAGTAAATATGGTAGCTATAAACCTACTGCTCCATTTGCATCAAAGGCAGGTTGAATATATGCGTAGTATTAGTATTGTCTTGTAAAATAATATAAGGCAGCCCGCCATGTACATGCTGCGACCTGATCAGGTCCCAGCCCTGGCCATATATGTAGTAGTTACCCGGCTTCAGGCCTGAGAAAGTAGCTACCGGAGGCTGGGTTTTAGTTTCGCGTACAGCCCAGGTAGAATCGTCGTAGCGGCCATTGGCGGGTATTACAGACGCATCGTATTTGATGTACACCATGCAGCTGTCTATATCAATACCATCATGGTTAGGCGTGATCTCAAATGAAGCGTTGCCGCCCTTGCCACCTGTAGTCTTGGGCGTTTCGCCGTTGTTAGTAGTAACAGTAACGCTATTTTCTGTGCGCTTGATCTTTTTACAACCTGCACCAACTAAAATAACTGCAGCCAATAATAGTAAATAACGGCTAAGCAATGCTGACTTCATGCAAACAATCGTTTTATGGACGTTGAAGATACAAAATTCGTTAAGAAAATGCCTGTTTTCCTAAATTTTATCGGCTTAGTTGGCGGCAGGGCTGTACACGTTGCTGGGCGGGCTTTCGTTCCATAGCCGGTCCAGTACGGTCACCACATAGCGGGCGCCGGGGTGCTTGCGGTACTCCGGGTCCAGGTAGCTGATTTCCTGTTGCAGGGATATGATGTTTTCCGCTTTCTCCAGGTTCACTTTCTCGTTTTTCCCAAAGCGGTACACAGCAAAGCGCAGGGGCTCCCGCAGCGGGTTTTCACCGCTCCATTTCAGCAGCAGTCCCTGCTCCTGCACCTCGCCTGCCAGGGTAGCCGGTGTAGGCGGAATGCTGTCCAGCCACTTCATCAGCGGAGGGAAGGCATAATGGCTGTTGAAGGCCGCCACACTGTCTGATACGGCAGGCGATATCTTATCGAAGTTGGAGCTGCTGTATAGTATGGCGCCAGGGGTTTTGGCCTTGGTCCTGATGTCGCGCAGCTGCCATATCAGCTCGTTGGGGCTGTTCCACGGCGGTTTAGTGGCATTCAGCATACGGTATACACCCAGGCCATAGTACATATGTCTGCCATAGCTATGCTGCTCCCACCAGGGCATCAGCACTTCGAAGCCCACCAGCCTATGCCCGTGCTCCCAGTACAGTTGCGGTGCCAGGTAGTCTATCCAGCCCTCTTTCAGCCACAGCAGCACGTCTGAGTAGAGGTCGTCGTAACAGGTTTGCCCGCCGCGGGTTTCAGAGCCGCGTGGGTCTTTGCTGGCATTGCGCCACACACCAAAGGGGCTGATACCGAACTTCACCCAGGGCTTCACTTCCTTGATGTTGGCGTTCAGCACCGATACGAACAGGTCCACGTTGTTCCGGCGCCAGTCGTCCTTGTTCTTTATGTCGCCGCAAAAGCGTACGAAGGTGGCCTGGTCAGGAAATTCAACACCCGCTATCCGGTAGGGGTAGAAGTAGTCGTCCAGGTGCACCGCATCTATATCGTAGCGCTTCACCACGTCCATAATGATGCGGGTAACATATTCGCGTACCTGTGGCAGGCCTGGGTTCAGGTAGGTCTTATCCCCGTAGTTCACCAGCCAGTCGGGGTGTTTGCGGGTCACATGTTCGGGTGGATTAGGATTTTTGCCTTTGGTGGTCAGTGCCCGGTAGGGGTTGAACCAGGCATGGAATTCCATATTGCGCTTATGCGCCTCTTCTATCATGAAGGTCAGCGGATCGTAATACGGAAAAGGCGGTTGCCCCTGCTTACCCGTCAGGAAACGGCTCCAGGGTTCTTCTACCGAGTTGTAAAAGGCATCGCAGGCGGGGCGTATCTGTACGATTACTGCATTGCAGCCCAATGCTTCCAGCTGGTCCAGCCGTTTAATGAATTCTGACTTCTGCTGCTCGGCAGGTAGCCCCGGTTTTGATGGCCAGTCGATGTTGGACACGGTTGCGATCCAGGCAGCCCTGAACTCGCGCTTATTATCCCTGGCTGCGGCTGTATACACTATACACGAAGCCAGCAGCCATACTAATATGGCCCTGCGGTAACGATAGAAATTAAACACAATAATGTAACGGATTATCCTCAATGCGAAAGTACACTTTTCAGGACAACGAGCACATTTGCGTAGCTGTTTTGGCGCTATTTTACCATTCGTACTCGCGCTCTACCCTTTTCCTTAAGCGGTTCACCAACTCGAAGGTGGCGGGGCAGCGGTGCACATTGTTGATGAATGTGTCGTTATACTCGTCAAAGGGCTTTTTATTGTGATGGGGGAACTCGGCACAGTCTGCCGGCCTGATAGCGTAAATAGTACACATATTCCTGTCGTCCAGAAACTGGCAGGGGGTGGAGGTGTTCATCCAGTCGCCGGTCTCATCTTTATACAGCCACTTCTTTTTGAACTCCTTTGGTGTCATATTGAGATGGGCCGATATACGCACCAGATCCTCTTTGGTATATGTTGGGGTCATGGTTTTGCAGCAGTTAGCGCATTCCAGGCAGTCTACCTCCTGCCATATCTTTGCCTCTTCTTCTGCTACCAGTTTTGGCATGTCTTCAGGCACTACTTTATCCAACTTCTTCAGAAACCTGACCAGCTTATCCTTCTTCTTAGCTGCCTTCTTCTCAAACTTTTTTAAATCCATACGGGTTATAAATATAGTAGTTTACCGATATGCTATTGTACTTTTGCCTGATTTTATTAGGAAATGCAAAGGTATGATTAAACCGTTG
>DATCSV010000234.1:0-2292 GCA_036568285.1 Flavipsychrobacter sp.
CCTGGTTGAGGGAGCGGGGAATGGAAGCTATGGACGGGCCTATCAACTTCGGCGAGCGCGACACATGGTGGGGGCTGCAGATAGAAGGCTTTCAACCGCCCATGTACCGTATGAACTATAATCCACCATATTACCAGGCGCTGTTCGAGAGTTATGGTTTCAAGCCTTATTTCGAGCAATTGTGCTTTTCGCTGGAGGTAAAAAACCGCCTTCAGGAAAAGTTCTACCACAGGCACGACGAACTAAGTAAAGACCACAACTATAAGGCGATACAATACGACAAAAGGAACCCCGAAAAATTCGCGCGCGACTTTACGTATATCTACAACCTGGCATGGGCCACCCACCCGGGCAATAAAAAGATGGAGGAGAAAGTCTTCCTGAAAATGCTGAAAAGCCTCAATCCCGTGGTAGACGAACGGATCATATGGTTCACCTACTATAAAGATGAACCGATTGCGTTCTGGCTCAACCTGCCCGACCTGAATGAATACTTCAAACACTTCGACGGCAGGTTTGGCATCGTAGAAAAACTGCGCCTGCTGTGGATGAAACGCTTCGGGCATATCAAGCGCTTTGCCGGATTGATATTTGGTGTCATCCCCGCCTTTCAGGGCAAGGGGGTAGATGGCTTTATGATAATTGAAGCCGCCAAAGTAATACAGGACAACCACCTGTACGACAGCTACGAAATGCAGTGGATAGGCGATTTCAACCCGAAGATGATAAACATAGCCCAGGGTCTGGGCACTACCATGAGCCGCAAGCTGTGTACCTATCGCTATCTTTTCGACAGGACGAAGGAGTTTAGGCGGCACCCGGTTTTAAAGTAAAAAGTCAAAATTCAAAAGCCCAAAAATCGTATTTTGCCGACATGAAACTATCATTGAAAGACATCTGGATAACCATCAACATACTGATGGCGGCTGCTATGGTATACCTGGCTTTTACCAAAGGATTTGTTGGCGTCACAAATTGGGTGGCGTTAGCAACTCACGTCTCTATCCTGCTGTATTATTTTTACAGTAAGGGCGCTTTTAAGAAAGGGGCGTTTAAGGATGAGAAGTATATTAATGACTAATTACTAACCCCTAACCACTAACTACTAATTTCCCTATCTTTAATACAACCAATACGCACCTGCTATGCACGACGTACTGAGAGATTTCATCAAGCAGTTTGATATGCTTACCAGCGATGAGATCGATACAATTGTTGACAACGCCAATATCCACTCCTACAAAAAAGGCACTGTACTGCTGCGCGAAGGGCAGGTAGCCCGCGAGTGCTACTTCGTGCTGAAGGGGCTGGTGCGCGAGTACTATATTAAAGACGGTGAAGAACGGTCTACCAACTTTTATACAGAGATGGAGCCCGTCAACTCGTTTACCAGCCATACCGAGGGCAAGCCATCCAAACACTTCCTGGTGTGTGCTGAGGACTGTGTACTGACCGTAGGCACAGACTCGCTGGAGCAGGAGATGTGCCGCCGCATACCACGCCTGGAAAGCATCATCAGGCAAGAGGTAGAAAACAACACCGGCAAGATGCAGGACCATATCGCCCGCTCCATCACCTCGTCGGCGGAGGAGCGTTACCTGCACCTGATGGAAGAGCGGCCCGCATTGCTTAACCGTGTACCGCAACACCAGATAGCCAGCTACCTGGGCGTAACCCCCGAGTCTCTGAGCAGGATAAGAAAGAGGCTACTCTCAACCAGGTAAACAAGCTGCCTTGCCTTCTACCCCTGTGCTATGCTCAGCACTATATTGCCGCGCTTGTGGCCCGTATCTATATACCTGTGCGCGTCCACTACTTCTTCCATCTTATACCGGCGTTCTATTACAGGATTATATTTACCGTTTGCCATCATTCCTTCCAGTTCCCGCAGCATGTTCCTGATAGCCATAGCGGGTTTCAATCCCGTAGCGTCAAACTTCGCTTTTTTGCCGCCGCGCAGCGGGTTCATCATCATTTGCCGCAGCAGCTTCAGGCCCAGTACAGGCGACATATATACTCCTGTACCGGTCAATATCTTTTTGCATGCGGCAAAGGAACTTTTGCCTACAGTATCATATATCACATCGTACAGCCTACCCGCTTCTGTAAAGTCGGTTGTCTTGTAATCTATAACATGGTCGGCGCCGAGCGACCGGACCAGCTCCACATTTGCGCTGCTGCACACGGCTGTTACTTCGGCCCCCATGTATTTGGCTATTTGTACAGCCGCTACGCCCAGGCTGCCCGATGCACCATTGACCAGTACCTTCCGCCCGGGCTGTAAACCCGCCA
>DATCSV010000235.1:0-5442 GCA_036568285.1 Flavipsychrobacter sp.
ATATTCATTGGCACTGCCAGTTGGGCATTTGGCAGTATCAAAAGCAAGGCGCTGATGGGCGTTAAAAACCCTATATTCAACGCAGCCATGCAATTGTTCTTTGGTGGATTTTTCCTGCTGGTACTCAGCCCGGCGGTAGACAGCTACGAGAACTTTGAACCCTTTCAGCCTGACGCACTTAAAGCCATGGCATACCTGATACTGGTGGGGTCGTTCCTGGCCTTTACGGCCTATATGTTTGCGCTCAAGGTATTACCCGTAGGTATTGTAACTTTATATGCCTACGTCAATCCATTGGTGGCTGTTATATTGGGTTACTTTATACTTGACGAAAGGTTAACATGGTTTACTGCCCTGGCATTTGCTACTATAGTATCAGGCGTATACCTTGTAAACGTCGGGTACAGGAAACAAAAATTTAAAGCCGGTAATCCTATAGCTGATAAGCCACTTCAGCGGGCAGCAGCTATAGAAGAAATATAATATTATTAATACACTGAAAAGAAAAGCGGGTATGATAACGATAACAGAAAAACAGCAAAAGCAGGTGACAGATACTAAGTCTAAACCATTCGGGATTACTCCTACAGACCATATGTTCATAGCCGAATACAAGGATGGCGAATGGAGCAACAGCCGTATAGTGCCTTTTGAAGATTTAAGCATCAGCCCCATAGCCCAGTGCCTGCACTATGGTCAGACTGTTTTTGAAGGGATGAAAGCCTTCAGGATGGCAGACGGCGGTATCAATATCTTCCGCCCCGAAAAGCACTACGAGCGTTTCTGCATATCGCTGGACAGGATGTGTATGCCACGCGTGCCCGAAACATTGTTTCACGAAGCGCTGAAGCAATTGGTGCAACTGGATGGAGAATGGATTCCCGGTGATGATGATGGCTCGCTGTATGTACGCCCGTTCATGTTTGCTTCAGAAGAAAGGCTGGGTGTAAAAATATCAGATGAATACATCTTCATGATAGTGTGTACCCCTGCTTATCAATATTATGCCAAGCCGCTCAAGGTTAAAGTGGAAGAGCATTACGCACGCGCTGCTTTTGGCGGAACAGGCTTTGCCAAATGCGGGGGTAACTATGGTGGTGCCTACTACCCTACCCGCCTCGCACAGCAGGAAGGTTACGACCAGGTAATATGGACAGACAGCCGCAGGCATGAGTATATTGAAGAGTCGGGCACTATGAACCTGATGTTTTATATGGATGGTGTATTGGTGACCCCGCCATTGGGTGGCACTATATTGGACGGCGTTACCCGCGACTCTTTGCTGACAATAGCTAAAGACATGGGTATGCATGTGGCTGAAAGGCCCATCACCCACCGCGAGATAAAAGACGCGCTGGAGCAAGGCAAACGTGTTGAAGCTTTTGGCGCAGGTACGGCTGCTGTAGTGGCCCCAATAGAGGTGATACGCATAGGCGATAAAGACTACAACTGCTACCTGGGCGATGATGCGCTGGCATACAACCTGAAGAAACAACTGGATAGTATAAGAAAAGGCAATACGCCTGACAAATACAACTGGAACTCAATAATATAAATCATGAATGCCCCTGTACATATAACCTACAACGGGTACGTAATAACTACTGACAAAAGCCTGATGCAGGTGGAGGCTATACACAAATGGCTGTCCGAAAAATCCTATTGGGTAAAAGACATTCCATTTGAGATTGTACAGAGTGCTTTCAACAACTCTTACTGCATAGCCGTATTGAAAGACGGCGTACAAGTGGGCTACGCACGACTGGTAACAGACTACAGCACTGTAGCATGGCTGGGCGACGTATATATTGAAGAAGAGCACCGTGGACAAGGCCTGAGCAAAAAGATGATGGAAATACTGCTGGGAATGGAATGGGTAACCAAACTGCGCAAAGTATTTTTGGGTACTTTAGATGCACATGGCCTGTACGCACGTTACGGGTTTGAAACACCGGCAGAACCCGAACGATGGATGGAAATCAGCAGGCCGGGTATTTATCTGAACGAATAAAAACTTAAGACATGGCAGACATAGGATTTTTAAAGAGCATGGACAGGCAATTCAGGTATTACAAATCGCTGGGCGAAAAGGCGATGGAACAGTTGGATGAGCCTGTGCTTTTCATACAGCCTAATGATGACAGCAACAGCATAGCCACCATAGTAAAACATATGTGGGGCAATATGCTCAGCCGCTGGACAGACTTCCTGACTACAGACGGAGAAAAGCCCTGGCGTGAGCGCGATGCCGAGTTTGAAAACGACCTGCCCACCCGCGAAGCAGTGATGCAGAAATGGGAAGAGGGCTGGAACTGCCTGTTCAATGCATTGAGTAGCATAACCGATAACGACCTCGGCATGATTATCTATATCCGCAATGAGGGGCATACTGTACTTGAAGCCATCAACCGCCAGTTGGCACACTACTCTTACCATGTGGGGCAGATAGTGTACGCGGCTAAACTCTTCAAAAAAGGAGACTGGGACAGCCTCTCTATCCCCCGCAGCAAATCAGCAGATTACAACCAAAAGAAATTCTCAGAAGATAAAGGCAACCGCCATTTTACGGATGAATGGCTGAAGAAAGATGAATAGGTAAAGTTAGTTCAGGTGCACCTTATACATCGTACCGCCATCTCCCACTACTATAAGGTTACCATCGGGTGTCAAGGTCATATCACGCAGGGCATTTTCTGTAAACTTATTAAACTGCTTCCAGTCCTTACCGCCATTAGTAGTTTGCAGCAGCAGGCCCTCTTCACCGCAAATCCAGCCGGTAGAAGCATCTTTGAACAACACGTCCAGCATCAGGTAATTCTTCTGTATCAATTGATTGCCATTCCTGAGTTTATCCCAGTTTGCACCTCCATCACTGGTATGAAAGATGGTGCCACGGTAGCCAACTACCCATAGCTCATTTTCGTTGAGGCTGTACACCGACATGAAATTATCGTTCTTGACATCCAGGTAATTCCAGGTAGCGCCGCCATCAGTTGTTTTCAATACAGCTCCAAAGCCGGCAAGGTATCCAGTTGTGGGTGTCGGCATGGCAATATCGTTCAAGCCGAATTTAAAATAGGCGGTATCAATTAGATTATTCCCGGCGTCAATGCGAAAGACCGTGCCGGTGTTTTGCCCATCGGTAGACACCATTATACGCTCCCCACCCGACGCCACGGCAACGCTATTGAAAAATCTCCAGTAGTTCATTTGGTGCAAGGCCCAGTTTTTGCCGGCATCTTTTGATGTCATCAGCTTGCCATCCACGCCACAGGCGTATACTGTATTGCCCGAAGCAGTCATACCGTACAACCCCTTTCCCGCGTCCGGGTGCGACGTCTTTACCCAGGAACTACCGCCATCATAACTGCTTACCATTTCGGCGGTAAAGAATCTTTCACCCCCTACTGCTATGCATACCGAATCGTTGATAAATTGCACGCGGTTGAGCCTGGCGGTAGTACCCGTTTCTATTTTTACCGCGTCTGCGGGTTCAATCCTGTTCTTATTACAAGCAGCAATTGAAACGCAAACGAGAGCGGCAAATATGTTCAGATAGATCTTCATGCAGTAGTTGCTACACAACCCGCAATATAAACCAAATGAACAATTTACAGTAGCCAGACATGCTATTCCCTCAATAACTTTGCATATATCTCATTTTATGCGAACGATAGTATTACTTACCATTTCCAACTGCTTTATGACCTATGCCTGGTACGGCCATTTAAAGAAGGGGGTTACAGATATGCCACTCATCAAGCTCATACTGATCAGCTGGGGTATAGCCTTTTTCGAATACCTGTTCATGGTGCCTGCCAACAACCGTTATGGCTTGCAGGAGGGTTATTCGCCTTTTCAGCTCAAGACCATACAGGAGGTAATATCATTGGTCATATTTGCTGTCTTTGCGGTATTCTTCCTGAAGGAACCCCTGCGCTGGAATTACCTGGTGGCTTTCGCCCTGATAATAGGGGCTGTATATTTCATGTTTTACCCCTTTGAAAAAAATTAAGCCTTTTGCATCTTTTTTAACTTTTTTGATTTGTAAATTTTTCTCTACTTTGTGTAAAGTTTATTTTACAAATTGTAAATCAAATTAGTCATGTTGAACAGTTTATTATTACCAAATAAATTTAGAAAGGTGGGTTTTATCCTGTTGATACCGGCATTTATTCTACTCAATGCTGTATATATGTATGAGTACTCCATCCCTTTTATGTCCTATGAAGCCCCTACACAGTCCGGCAACTTCCTGGATTTTAATAATCATGATTTTTCCGATGAACTGGCCTTGCTGATTACTTTTTTCAGCTTGTTTTGCATTGCTTTCTCAAAAGAGAAAAAAGAAGACGAATACCTGCAGGGCATCAGGTTGCGGGCCCTCCAGATTAGCGTGTATCTCAATTACCTGGTATTGGTGTTGGGCACAATACTGATTTACGGAGGAGGCTACATGTATGTTCTGTTTGGGAATTTATTTACCATCCTTATTATTTTCATCATTGTGTACTACTACCAGGTGCATATCAAAGGCCGTTTATCTAAAGAAGAACAATCATGAAAAACACGATAAAAGTAGAACGCGCTAAAAAAGATATCACACAGGCAGACCTGGCGGATGCGATAGGCGTTTCGAGACAAACGATTAACGCCATGGAGGCTGGGAAGTATGTGCCATCTACATTACTATCCCTTAAAATCGCCCGTTATTTCGGCGTAAAGGTGGAAGATATTTTCGTGCTGGAACCCGGCGATTGATACATACCGGGAATATTACTTTAATAATCGGCGAATAGATATTACTTTTGTCTGAAACAACGCAGTATTTGAAGACCCTGCTAGATCATAATCAGCTGAATATTACACTGCAGCGGCTGGCGCACCAGCTGATAGAAAACCATCTTCATTTTGATGATACCGCCATTATAGGCATTCAACCCCGCGGGGTACTCCTCAGCGACAGGATAGCCGCACTGGTGCAAAAAATCACCAAACAAAAGCATATTGACTACGGCAGATTGGATATCACCTTCTATAGAGATGATGTTTCCCAGGGAATTCACGTGCCCAAAAGAACAGATATAGAGTTCAGCATTGAGGGCAGGAATGTGATACTGATAGATGATGTACTGCATACAGGCCGCACCATACGCTCGGCCATGGATGCTTTAATCGATTTCGGTCGCCCCAAAAGTGTAGAACTATTGGTATTGGTAGACAGGCGTTTCAGTCGCGAACTACCTATACAGCCCGATTATATAGGCCATACTGTGGATACGATTATGTCGCAGAAGGTAAAAGTGTACTGGGCCGAGCAGGACAAAAAAGATGAGGTGGTACTTATTGATTAACAAGACAAAGAACTAAATGTCATTATCTGTAAAACACTTACTGGGAATTAAAGAGCTGAAAACGGAAGATATACAAGCCATCTTCCGC
>DATCSV010000236.1:0-2127 GCA_036568285.1 Flavipsychrobacter sp.
CTTCTGCAGAAAGTCCTCAGGCATTACCGTGTCAGGATTCAGGAACAGGATATATTCCCCCTGCGCTACGGCTACTCCCTGGTTGTTGGCTCGTGAAAAGCCCAGGTTTTCCTTGTTCTCAATCAGCCGTACCTGTGGGTACATGGCTTTTATCATCGCGCAGCTATCGTCCTTCGAGTTATTGTCTACTACAATTACCTCTGCGGCAATGCCCTCTGCAGCACGAAATACCGAATGCAGGCACACTTCTATGAAGTACTTCACATTGTAGTTGACTATTATTACCGATAGCTTCATTGGCTATAAAATGCTGCGTTGGACTTGCGAATATACTGGCAGCTATTGTAAATAACGAAAAAGACGGCTGCACATTGTATGTGTTTTGTAAAGAGTACTCATTCCGGTTAGCCATGGTGTTCTGTGTCTCCCCGCCTGCGGATGGACAAAAAAACTCCCGCTATGTTTGTAGCGGGAGCGGAATATTGTAACCGGTATTAATTACCTGGCCCATTTAGATGGATAGCCGGTGTTAACACCAAAGTCATTGGTAACACCCTCAGGATTCACAATTTTGTAGTGTACAGTTATTTCACCATGCTCAGGATAGAAATCTTCCCATTTCAGGTAGCCCCATCCCTCTATAACGTAGCCATTTACTGTTTGCTGAGGTATGAACATGCTATCGCCTTTCACCCTTATGTTTACGTCGTTGCCGGGGAACCTGTTGTAAAAATTGGTAATGCTCATATCAGTAGCACCTTCTCCGTTTACAAAAGATACCTCGTATTGTGCAGGATTGGTAGATGTACCGTCTTCAAACACCGTCCATACACCCTTGAACTTTTCGCGGGTCACTATTTCGCAGTGCGTGCCTTCATAGCCTGAAGGGCAAATGCAATCTCCATCGGCACATGTGCCGCCGTACGCGCATACAATAGATTTACATGGGTCATCATTACAGGAAGTTACTGTTACCGTGGTAAATACAGCTGCGACACCCATCGCCGACAAGATAATAGATTTTAAACGGGCTTTCATTAGCACATTATGTTTTTAACGAGCTTAAAGATAAACGAAACAATTTTAAAATGCAACAAACCCTGAAATTTATAAACAGCCTGTTACCAGATGTTTAGCGTATGTTGACAGCGTGAATATATAATATAATGATGGAAAGAAAGAAATTTCTGAGGGTATTTATCGTTCTACGGTTTTGATATATTCTAAAATGCCATTATAAATAGCATGGGCAATTTCTGTTTGTCCCTGCGGGGAGTTCATGTATTTCTCTTCCTCTACGTTGTTGATGAAACCGATCTCCACTAATACGCCGGGCATCACGCAGCCGGCCAGCACTTCCACGCTTATCTGTTTTACGCCCCTATCTAAGCGGCCCTGCCTGGCAAACTGGCTCTGTATACGCGTACCCAGGTCGACACTGCTGGTAAGGAATGCCTGTGAATATTGGGCAATGATAATGGCTGTCATAGGATCTTTTTCATCCATCAATCCCTCACGCTCACCACTGGCCAGGTTATCGCTATATTCTCCTATTGATTCTTCTTTTTGTGAGTTACGGCTCAATCCCAATACATATGTCTCAGTGCCATTGGCCTCGGTGGCCTTATTGTATTTATATATATAGCGCGGCACTTTTACGGACTTGCCATTCTTTTTTACGGTCCTGTAGCCGGAGCGCACCCTGGTGCGCGTGCCGGGGGTAGAGTTTACGTGGATGGATACGAACAGGTCGGCCTTGGCGCGATTGGCGATCTCGTGCCTTTCTGCCCAGTGGACGTCTACATCTGTAGTTCGGGTATATATTACTTCCCTGTTTTTTAAATTCTTTTTTATCAACTCGCCCACCTGCAGGGTTACAGCGAGGGCTATATCCTTTTCTTTTGAGAAGTGGCCAATGGCTCCCGGCTTGTCGCCACCGTGCCCGGCATCCAGCACTATCTTCTTCACTTTCGTGTCGTCAGCGAAGGTGGGAGCGTATGCAAAAAGTATGATTATTATAATTATTAAAGCCCTAATACGCATAAGCAGTGTGCGAAATGTTAAATATACAAATCCATCAAGTTAAGTATCCGAATAACTATACTATTTTTGTCGGCGTTGATGAAC
>DATCSV010000237.1:0-3982 GCA_036568285.1 Flavipsychrobacter sp.
CCTCGCAGTGACGGAACGAGAGGGTGTTCGCGAGACCGCTTCGTTCCTCGCGGTGACGTATATGGTGAGGCTTTTTCTCTATCTTTGTCACCGGATGCTCTACGCCATAGTAGATATAGAAACAACAGGCAGCTACGCCGCCGGAAACGGTATCACCGAGATAGCCATCGTAATACACGACGGGCAGAAGGTGCTGCATGTGTACGAATCGCTGGTGAACCCAAAACAGGGCATACCTTATTTCATACAAAGGCTGACGGGCATCAACGACAATATGGTGGCGCACGCCCCCGCTTTTAACGAGATAGCCGCACAGGTACACGAGCTGCTGCAGGACAAGGTTTTCGTAGCGCACAATGTCAATTTCGATTACAGTTTCCTGAAACACCACCTGGCCAACGAGGGATATGAACTGAACACTAAGAAACTATGCACAGTTAGGCTGGCCAGGAAAATAATTCCGGGCTATACCAGCTACAGCCTGGGCAAGCTATGCCACCAGATAGGTATAGAGCTGACCAACCACCACCGCGCCGGCGGTGATGCACTTGCTACTGCCGAGCTCTTCAGGATGCTGCTGGAAAACGATAGTGCCAATGTGATAGCAGGGATGCTGAAAGGCCGCAACCGCGAGCAGTACATTCCGCCCAACGTACCTGTGGAGCAGGTGGACAACCTGCCGCCCATGCCGGGGGTCTATTACTTTCATGATGCGCGGGGCAAGATCATTTATGTAGGCAAGGCGGTGAACCTGTCCAAACGGGTGAAGAGCCATTTCAGCAACAACAAAGCCAACAGGCAGAAGCAGGAATTTATGCGGGAGATACACCGCATATCTTATACCGAATGCGCTACCGACCTGATGGCGCATATACTGGAAAGCGCGGAGATACGCCGCCTGTGGCCATCGCACAACCGCAGCCAGCGGGGCTACCTGCCGCGCTACGGATTGTTTGTATACGAAGACGGCAATGGCTACAAACGCCTGGGTATTGAGAAAAACAAACTCTATTACAAGCCCGTACATACCTTCAACACCATTATAGAAGGGCACAACCGCCTGCGCGAACTGATACAGGAATACAACCTGTGCGCCCGCCTGTGCAACCTGGCCAAAACTGATGATTGTGCGGACAGCATATATGCAGAGCATTGCCACGGTGCATGTACCGGTGCCGAGGAAGTAGGCATGTACAATAACAAAGTGGATAAAGCGGTGCAAACCCTCCAACAACAGTTACCCACCTTCGCATTGGTAGACAGGGGTATTAATGATGAAGAACAAAGCTGTATACTGGTAAAGCAGGGCAGCTTCTTTGGCATGGGCTATATAGCGCACGACGCCAATATGGACGACCTGGAGCGGCTGGAAAATGTATTGCAACCCTACCAGGACAATGACTACATCCGCAACCTGGTGTTCAAACACGCAGCAGAATATCCTGAGAAGTGTTTTACTTTTTGATTATCGCATTAAAATCACTGCGCCAGCCAATACTTGCGCAGCAACCATTCCGCTACAGCAAATAAAAGTACCAGGAAGAAAAACCATTTACGGTCTATAAGTGGTACAGTTTCGATATTCGTTTCTATTATGGGTTTGATGTTGTCGTTGGCGGTGATGCTATCATACACATTTGCCATAGCCGATGCGGGGAAGAATGCGCCATTGTTATTTTCTGCCAGGCTATACAGCAGGTTGTAGTCAGCCCCGGTTTCCATAAGTTCCAGCGGAATGGTTTCTACTACAAAACTACCTGTAGCAGTTAATGTTTTGCCATTGTATTGTGCAGAGGCCGTGTAGCTGTAAGTGCCTCCCGCCCGTATGCCTATGTTCAATTGGTAGGCATTGCCGGAGCGCTCGAATGAATATGGTGTTTCGTTACCGCTGCTGTCTTTTACCGTTATTTTCACCTCGGGGGTATTCACGGCTTCGTTATTATCATTGCGCAGGTAGGCGTTCAGGCTGATGCTTTCCTGGTCGCTCCATACATACTTGGGCATGGTTACACGGAAGGGCCTATCATCCGCTGCGGCAGACAGGAAGGAAATGGTTTGCCTGATACATTCATCTATTACATTGCTGTTCCCAAAGTTTTTATGCTCGTACATGCGCCAGCGCCACAGCCCCTCGCCTGTTACTATAGCCGAAGGTTTTTTGCCCTGCTGCAAAGCCCATAGCGGCAGGTTATTATCACCCCTGTCAGTAAACAAAGCCTGTGCGCCGGGCATCAGTTGTATTTTGCCAGCCGGCACATTCAGCGGCGGCATGCGGTCCATTACCTCGCGTATATTCTGCGGCAGGGTAAAACTGTTGAAAGAAGCATTATAAGCCGGGTACAGGTTCCTGCCCTGCATGCTGTTGATATTCGCAGCCACGGGCTTTTTCATGTTACCCAGGGCAGCATTGTCCACTTTATTACCCAGTATATACCATGTCGGTTTATCGCTACGCACTATAGTAGGATTGCTGCGGTAACCCTGCCCCGGTAGCTGGTGTAGTATCAGTATATCGTAATCATCCAGCAGCGAAGGAAAATCATTATTTGTACGGATTGTAATTTTGTAATTATCTAATCCTGACAATGCCTCACGTATAGCTTTGATATCCGGGTCTGGCGCGGCGGCGGCAATGAGTATATGTTTCTGCTCGTCCACTACTTCTACAAACACATCGCGGCGGTTATTGGCCGTATTAGTTTCTCCATCTGTAGCCGGTGCGGTAATGACATAATGGTGCATACCGGCGGTATTCGCCCTGATGGTAAATGACACAGAGCGGTCGTATTTATCGCTACTTATATTCACCAACGATGTGGCAACGGTATTACCATTTTCGGTTACGCTGATGGTATTGTTATAGCCCCTGCACTTATCGGCCACTATATCGGCACGTATCTCAAAGCTATTGTTGAGCGACACGGTTTTATTAGCATATACCTGTGCTATACGCAGGTCTTTTTGCAGGTTGGTATCGCCTATGCCTACAGTATACAGCGCCCCTCTCAGCGACAGCGATTGATACACAGGGTTCACACCACGGTTGTACCTGCCATCCGTAGCCAGTATCACGGCACCCAGGTTTTGCGTACCGTAATATTCCTGCGCGCGGTTGAGGGTGGAAGAGAGATCCGTTGCATCGCCGCTGTAGTCAAACAAACTATCCTGTGCTGCACTGCCATCCAGGTTCCACGTCACTACATTGTACTTGCCCGACAGTTTATTGACCAATTCCGCGGCACGATTTTTATAGTCATTACTATCGCTGCCCAGTGCGTTTTGTATAGAGCGGGAGTTATCCTGCACAAATAGTACCACCGGTTTACGTGTTTCATGCTTAGTGATAGTGAATACCGGCGCCAGCAGCAGCAATATGGTGAGCAGCACTACCACACCCCGCAGTGTGGCTGTGAGCCAGGGA
Organism: Flavipsychrobacter sp.; assembly: GCA_036568285.1. Lineage (GTDB taxonomy): Bacteria > Bacteroidota > Bacteroidia > Chitinophagales > Chitinophagaceae > UBA5543. The sequence continues at coordinate 3,422 of DATCSV010000237.1, forward strand.
CGCGGCACGGCACGTCTTACATCAGCGCGGTACGAGACGTATCCCGCACCTGCCGCCACCAATATGGACAATAACAACCAAAGCCAAAGCATATGTATGCAAACTAAGGAAAAAATACAAAGTGTTGATAACTATATAATTAACGCCAATGGATAGTTACCAATTATTTAACGGTTCTGACGCAGCCGTGGAAATTGACTTATCTTACGCAACCAAAGGTTTCCTGCATATGAGGATGTATGAAGTAAACACCGCCGCGGACAAGCGTGATTTCCTGGAGTTGCCTGTAAGTATATACAAAAATGACCCTAACTGGATAAGGCCGCTGGACAAGGATGTCGAAGAGGTATTCGACCCGAAGAAAAATAAATTCTTCAGGAAGGGCGAATGTACACGCTGGCTGCTAAAGGATGATATGGGGAGGGTCATCGGGCGTATAGCGGCTTTTGTCAACAAGGCCTACAAACAGGAACAGCCTACCGGTGGCATTGGTTTCTTCGAGTGCATCAACGATACCCAGGCGGCGCATTGCATGTTCGACCACTGCCGGGCCTGGTTGAG
>DATCSV010000238.1:0-3193 GCA_036568285.1 Flavipsychrobacter sp.
AGAAGAACTGAGGGCTTGCACTACTTGCCAGGCTTGTGTAGAAGCTTGTCCTGTGAGCATAGACCCACTGAATATTATTTACCAACTGCGCCGATACCTGATTATGGAAGAAAGCAACAGCCCTGAAGAGTGGAACCTGATGTTTGGCAATGTGGAAAACAACATGGCACCCTGGAAATTCAGTCCGGACGAAAGGGACAGGTGGGTAAGTGAAATGACGGAGGCGTAAAATAACTGTATTGCAGACTGTACACTGCAAAATGTAAACTGAAGATTATGGCAATAAAATCAATGGCTGAATATGCTGCGAATAGCGAAACACCTGAGGTACTATTTTGGGTAGGATGTGCCGGCAGCTTTGATCAAAGGGCGCAAAAAATCACGAAGGCTTTCGCGCAGATACTTGAGAAAGTAGGCGTTAAGTTCGCTATACTGGGTAAAGAGGAAATGTGTACGGGCGACCCCGCACGTCGTGCAGGTAACGAGTTTCTGTTCCAGATGATGGCGTATAACAATATCCAGACCCTTAATGGCTATAACGTAAAGAAAATAGTCACGGCTTGCCCGCACTGTTTCAATATATTAAAGAACGAATACCCGCTGCTTGGTGGCGAATACGAGGTAATACACCATACTACCTTTTTGCAACAATTGATAAATGACGGCCGCATCCGCCTGAAGGAAGGCGGGGCTTTCAAGGGCAAAAAAATCACTTATCACGATAGCTGTTACCTAGGCAGGGGCAACAATATATACGAAGCCCCACGGGAAGTATTACAGGCGCTGGATGTGGAACTGGTGGAAATGAAACGCTGCCGTACAAATGGCCTTTGCTGCGGTGCCGGTGGTGCGCAAATGTTTAAAGAAGAAGAAAAAGGCGCTACACGTGTGAACTTTGAGCGTGGCGAGGAAGCACTGGAAACAGGCGCAACCGTGATAGCCGCCAACTGTCCATTTTGTACTACCATGCTTATGGACGGTGTAAAAAATAAAGAAAAAGAAGACGACGTAAAAGTGCTGGACATAGCCGAAATGGTGGCACAGTCCTTGGCGGATTAACCAAAATGAAACACCTCAACTCACCACAAGAAAAAGCAGCCTGGGAAAACACGCTGTTAAACGACCTGGCTTTTATCAAACAACACAGGCGCTACCCTATGAGTAAACGGACCATAGGACCTGCAGCGTTGCTGGGTTTTTCATTGCTGGCGGTGCTGCGTATCTTATGGCCTTTTATTTTTATCACTACATCCGATAGCGTAGTCAGAAATCAACCGGTCCTGCAATGGATTTTGATTCTGGCAGCAGTACTGACTGCGGTACTCGTTCTATTCCAGGCATTCAGGGTACTTATATTTGACAAACTAGGAACGTCCTACCACATACAAGAAAATATAGTCCTGCTAAAAAAGTTCTTTACCACTAACCACCTGGCTTATACCCAACACCCTGAGGCACCTGAGGTATTTATGATTATCAGCCGAAACCTGGATATCAACTCAAAAAATGACTATCGCGAAGTGATGGTATTTATAGCCGACGACAAACAGATACTGGTCAACAGCCATTTCACAGGTAAAAGATTCAACATTACCCCACCCTCCCGCAACTACAAACGTATGGCTAAAGAACTGCAGCACTGGCTGAATAACCATATAAACAGCAGCAATAATAGCATTGTGCCAGTAAAGGCTTTCTGATGTAACTTTGCAATATGTTACAAGAGCTAAAAAACATCATTCCGGCTGACTTTTCTGACCATTCGCGTGTATGGGTGTACCAAAGCAGCAGAGCGTTTATAGAGCGTGAGGAACAGGAAATCAACGAGCAATTACACCAGTTTTATGCTCAATGGCTGTCTCACGGAGAACCGGTAAAGGGCTGGGCAAAACTATTGTTCAACCAGTTTATCGTAATAATGGCCGATGAAACAGGCACCCATGTAGGAGGCTGTAGTACAGATTCCTCTGTCAGGGTGATTAAAAGCATTGAACGCCAATACGAGGTAAATATGTTCGACAGGCTGATGCTGACCTTCCTGGTGAACGGCAAGGCGCAAATGCTGCCTATGGGCCAGGTGCAGTATGCGCTGGACAAGGGATATATCCAAAAGGACACTCCTCTGTTCAACAATGTGGTAGGCACTAAAAAAGATCTGATGGCCAACTGGCTGGTTCCATTGAATGAAAGCTGGTTAGGGGCACGACTGAAATTAAATTCAGTGACTTCATAGAATCCCGGAACGAATTGAAATAAAAATCCCTTTGGCATGTACCAAAGGGATTTTTCTTGGAGGTCACGAGCGGATTCCAACCGCTCTACGAGGTTTTGCAGACCTCTGCCTAGCCACTCGGCCACGTGACCCTGTAGGGATTGCAAATGTAGTAAAATTTCATTTCTTTACAAGAGCTAATACATATAATAGAAATGCATACAGGCAACATATTTGGGGATTCAGAGTTAATCATTAATGACCGGGGATGCATCTACCACCTGGGAATACGTCCGGAGCACCTGGCTGACACTGTGATCACAGTGGGCGACCCGGGAAGAGTGCCCCTGATATCAAAGTACTTCGATAAGATTACATACCAATCGCAGCATAGAGAGTTTGTTTGTCACGTCGGAAATATTGGTCGCAAAGAAGTGCTGGTGGTCAGCACAGGCATCGGGCCCGATAATATCGATATCGTCATGAACGAGTTGGATGCATTGGCCAATATTGATTTCGATACCCGTACACTGAAACCAGTCACCAAGACCCTTTCTATTATCCGTCTGGGCACCTGCGGCAGCCTGCATGCAGATGTACCTGTTGGCGCATTAGTTACTTCCGCCTATGGTATCGGTATGGATAACCTGCTGCAATACTATCGATATACAAACAATGCTGATGAACGTTTTATCATGGATGATTTCATGCAGCATACCAGGCTGGCAGGCAGTAATATTGTGCCCTACATAGCAGAGAGCTCAATAGCGTTGCGTAAGCACTTTGCCACCGGGTATATACATGGCATTACAGTCACTTGCCCCGGCTTTTATGGCCCACAGGGGCGGGTACTCAGGGCGCAAGTGACACAGCCTTACCTGGTAGATGCAATGTCTACATTCAGCACACGGGATTTACGTATCACCAATTTCGAAATGGAGACGGCTGCCCTATACGGATTGGGTAAAATACTGGGACATA
>DATCSV010000239.1:0-12032 GCA_036568285.1 Flavipsychrobacter sp.
GTGGTAGCGGTAGGTGTACAGATACCTGTTATTACACAACGGTACTGGTATCCGTTCATGCTGTAATAAGCATTGGCTACTTCCAGGTTCGGAGTTGACACACCGTTGTACAGGCTGTTGTTCACAAGGTTATTCCATCCGCTACCGGTGTTCAGTTGCCACTGGTACACCAGTTGCGAGCCTGTTGCAGTTGTCTTAAAGCTGACATTGTATGTGCTGTCGCACCTTGTAACGTTGGAAGGATTAGAAGTGATTGTTGGCCTTGCATATACTGTTATGTCAGTTGTGTTAGAGCTCACAGTATTACATGTACCCGTTACCACGCAGCGATACAGGTAGTGCAATGTGTTGGTAGCTGCGGGTAAACCTGTAATGTTAAGCGTGCTGGTAGTAACACCTGAGTACATGCCACCGTTATTCAATGCTGTCCACACTCCGCCGGTGTTGATGTACCATCTGTAGCTGATGCCTGTACCTGTAGCACCAACTGTGAGGCTGGTATTGCTGCCGCTGCAATATGTGAGCGCTGTAGGTGTGTTGGTATTGATAGCCACCGGCGTGTTCACCGTCAGTGTAGCTGAAGCAGAAGTTTTAGCTGTAGGGCAAGAGCCTGTTACCACGCACCTGTACCTGTATGCATTCATTGTAGCAGGTGGAGCAGTCAGTGCCAGGTTGTTGGTAGTAGCACCGCTGTATACACCACCGTTAGCCACGTTACCCCATGTAGCGCCACCGTTGGTACTTACTTCCCACTGGTAGGTAATGTTAGACCCTGTGGCGCTGATAGCGAACGAAGCGTTCTGACCAACACACTTTACCTGGTTAGATGGATTGATGCTGATAAGCGGAGCTGTTTCAATAGCTAGGTTGGCTACATTGGATGTGGCATTGATACAACCTGTACTCAGTACGCAACGGTATTTGGTAAATGTACCGATATATGCGCCAGTCAGGTTAAGCGTGGCAGTAGTAGCTCCAGAGAAGATACCGCTGTTAGCGATATTGCTCCAGCTGATACCATCTACAGAACCCTGCCATTGGTAGCTGATAGTATAAGTACTTGTGCCGGCAACACTATAAGAAGTGTTATTGCCCTGGCATATAAGTTTGCTTGTAGGATGAGTGGTAACAACAGGGCTTGTTTTAATAAACAACAGCGCCGCGTTAGATGTAGCAGCAGGAGTACAAGCTCCGCTCACCATACATCGGTACTGGTAGTTATGCACAGCAACCGTGGCGTTTGTAAGCGTTAAAGTATTAGTAGTAGCTCCGCTGTATATACCTGTATTGGTTACATTGCTCCATGAAGTGCCATTATATACCTGCCATTGGTAGGTGAGCCCTGCGCCTGTGGCCGCTACGGTAAATGATGTATTTGCGCCGTTGCATATAATACTGTTGGCAGGTTGCGACGAAATGTTCGGTGCAGTGTTCACGGTTAATGATACTATATCAGAAGTATCTGATGGTGTACATGTGCCGTTTACTATTGCCCTGTACTGGTAGTCATTGTAGCTTGCGGTAGCTGCGGTAAGAGACAGAGTTGACGTGGTAGCTCCGCTGTAGATACCTGTATTGGTCACATCGCTCCACGACGTGCCATCATGCACCTGCCACTGATATGTTAAGCCTGTACCTGTCGCAGTTACGCTATAGGATGTGTTGTTGCCTTCACATATGGTTTTATTTGTAGGGTTGGCAGTGATGTTGGGTATTGTATTAAAGGTTAGTGTTACTTCAATACTGGTTTCACTCGGCGCACAGGTGCCACTGGCTATTGCCCTGTACTTGTAGTTATTCATACTAGCCGGTGCTCCTGTAATATACAGTACGGTATTAGTTGCACCGCTATATATACCACCATTGCTCACATTATTCCATGTGCCGCCACCATTGGTGCTTACCTGCCATTGATAGGTGACATTGGTACCTGTCGCGAACAAGCTGAAATTAGTGCTGCCTCCGTCACAAATAGTTTTGTTAGAAGGGTAGCTGATTATACTGGGTGCAGTATTGATTGTCAGAGATGCTGTGTCTGACGTGTCGGCAGGCATACAGCTACCACTTACTATCGCTCTGTATATAATCCCGTCGTAGCCGGAGGTTGGGTTAGTGAGAGCTAGTGTATTAGTAGTCACACCGCTGTATATGCCGCTATTGCTGAGGTTATTGTAACTGATACCTCCGTTAATGCTGGCCTGCCATTGGTAGGTCAAGCCCGCACCTGTAGCTGTAACGCTGTATGTAGTATTGCTACCGGCGCATATGGTTTTGCTGGTAGGTTCTGCTGTAATATTCGGTAAGGTGTTAACTGTCAGTGATACTAAGTTTGAAGTATCCGGTGGCGCACAGGTACCGGAAACTTCTCCTTTGAAATAAAGCCCATTGATAGTTGAAGAAACATTCGATAATGTCATCGTGCCGGTGGTAGCACCACTTACTGTACCCCAACTATATGTACCATCCATCATATAAAGCATCACTAATCCTAAGCTATCAGTGTAATACCACTGATAAGTAAGCCCCGTACCTGTCGCTGCCATAGTATAGGTAGTGGTGTCGCCTTCGCAAATGGTTCTGTTAACAGGTTGTGTTGTGATACTCGGTGCAGTATTTACAGTCAGAAGTGCTGAATCACTAGTGTCAGCAAGGGAACATGGACCCATCGCTACTACGAAAAATTTATAACCACTGATCGAGCTCGATGTGTTGGCTATGGCTAAGGTATTGGTGTGACTACCTGAAACAATACCTTGCGGGTAAGTACCATCAGTAACATTACCTGTGAATGATCCGGTGAAGCCATACCATTGAAATGAATCTGCCGTTCCTGTAGTAGTTACAGAGAATGTCACACTATCACCATCGCATATTGTTTTGGGAGTAGGCTGCGTAACAATGTTAGGCGGAGTATTAATAAATATCTGAGCTGAATCAGATGTGTCTGTTCCATTGATAACTACACGATACCGGTTACTGTCCACATTGCTTGTCGGCGCTGTCAAAAGTAATGTATCATTATCAGCTCCGCTATATATACCGGTGTTTGTCAGGTTGGTCCAGCCGCTGCCGCTATTTACCTGCCATTGGTAGCTGGTAGCACTTGTAGCTGTTACTACAAAGGCTGCATTATTTCCGTTACATATTGTAGTGTCATATGGCTGTTTGGGAATGGTAACAGGTGTGGACAGCAAGGCGCAAACAAACGTATTTCTATTGGTTGTTGTGCCGTCTCCTAACTGACCGCTAATATTCTCACCCGTTGCACAAAATTTATTTCTCTGAGCATTTAACACCATTGTATAAAGGTATCCCCCTGAGACGCTAACCCATTCTTTTGACGTACCTACCTGTACGGGGCTATTCCTATTTGCAGTAGTTCCATCTCCTAAACTGCCTTCATCGCCGAAACCCCATGTCCATAAAGTGCCATCAGCTTTGATGGCTGCACTGTGATGCCCTCCGCCAGCAGACATTATCCAATCATTTGCTGTGCCTATCTGCACCGGACTATATCTGTCAGTAAATGTCCCATCTCCTAACTGACCAGCATAATTATGCCCCCAGCCCCATAGTGTGCCATTTGATTTCAATCCGGTAGAAAAGTTTAATCCGGCTGATACACTCACCCAGTTTGTATCTGTACCTACCTGCACAGGGCTACTACGATGGTTGGTAGTCCCATCTCCTATTTGACCAGTAAAGTTACGCCCCCAAGCCCAAAGCGTACCGTCCGATTTCACTGCTAAACAGTGATAACCACCTGCTGTAATATTTACCCAATTGGTATCCGTACCTACCTGTACAGGACTGCTTTTATTCGAATTCGTACCGTCTCCTAATTGCCCGTATGTGTTACGCCCCCACGTCCACAGAGTCCCATCGGCTCGCAATCCTATTGTAAAATATTGTCCACTTGCAATCGATACCCAATTTGCGCCTGCACCTACTTGTATGGGGCTGTTTCTTTGTGTATTGGTACCATCACCCAGTTCTCCGTATCCATTATAGCCCCAGGCCCAAAGCGTACCGTCGGTTCTCAATCCTAAAGAATGATAGTATCCGGTCGAAATACTTACCCAATTATTTGCTGTGCCCACTCGTATCGGGCTGCTGCTATTATTGGTAGTGCCATTACCTAACGATCCGTAAGTATTATCACCCCATGCCCATACACTACCATCTGTTTTAAGACCTAAACTGTGCCTATAGCCTCCCTTTACCTGTACCCACTCAGCAGGGGCGGTGCGCACCTGTATTGGGCTACTCCTATTAGTATTAGTACCATCTCCTAACTGCCCGTACGCGTTATTACCCCACCCCCATAGGGTACCATCAGCTCTCATCCCTAAGCAATGATACCAGCCTGAAGCAAGGTTTACCCATGTATCAGCACTACCTGCCTGTACCGGGCTGCTTTTATTTGTAGTAGTGCCATCACCTAACTGGCCTTCAAAATTTCTGCCCCATGCCCAGAGTGTACCGTTGGCTTTCACGCCCATAGAATGAAACCTGCCCGCAGTTATGTTCACCCACTTATCAGAACTGCCTGTCTGTATAGGGATGCTTCTGTTAGTAGTAGTGCCATCACCTAACTGTCCATAGCCATTCCAACCCCATGTCCATATTGTACCATTTGCTCTCAAGGCTATAGAATGAAATTGTCCTGCTGAAATATTTACCCAATTATCAGCAGTACCTACCTGTGCAGGGGTGGTTCTGTTTGTAGTTGTACCATCACCCAGCTGACCTACGAAATTATAGCCCCATGACCATAGTGTACCATCTGCCCGTAATGCTAAAGAATGACGACTACCCCCTTTCACACTTACCCAGTTATTGGCAGTACCCACCTGTACAGGGCTAAATACCGGTGTTGTAGAAGTGTTATAGCCTAATTGCCCCATAGTATTATCCCCCCATGACCACAGCGTACCATCAGATTTTATTGCTAATGTATGGTTCACACCTGCTGCCACACTTACCCAATCGGTGCCTGTACCAACCTGAACAGGGCTATATTTATTATTACCGGAACCGTCTCCTAACTGCCCCCAATAATTTGCTCCCCATGCCCAGAGTGTACCATCCGCTCTCAAGCCTAAAGAAAAATCATCCCCACATGCCGCACTCACCCAGCTATCACTACTACCTATCTGTACAGGAGTCTTCCTGTTAGTAGTTGTCCCATCTCCTAACTGACCGTAATCATTAAGCCCGCGTGCCCAGAGTTTACCGTTCCTTATCTCCAGGGTATGGTTACCCCCCGTAGCTATTTTACTATTCTGGTATTTACTACCGCGGCGCAGATTGCGGTCTTGCTGGTCTCCGGCATGCATGTGTGTGGCGTTCAATAATATGAAGCCCAAAAGGAATACATAAAATTTACTCATAGCTCTATATGTTGTATGTCAAAAAAAATGATGATGGTAGAGAAATGCACTTAAGGATAAATAATCATGTGTAGTATGCATACACGGCAATTACTGCTAATAGGTTAAGCGCTATTATCAGTAATGTCCATATTGAATATTTATCCGCAGTAAATTTCATCTGAGACAAAAATGCAATACAGTGGGTCCGTCTGCAAGTTTTTGAAGATGCAAAAGCGTGACAGGGATAGCTACAAATGTGTGACGAGGTTCTGATTGATTGTCAACTACTTATGAGCTAATGTTATATTGTTTCTAACAGGGCGAACAACTCATCATTGCTATCCACACCTATCTTTTTCATTAACCTATACTTGTTTGACCTTACTGCGGGTTGAGAGATGCCCATCATGCCGGCCATTTCGCGCGTGGATAATCTGAGTTTACTCAGAACTATAAATCTGATTTCGGCGGGGGTAAGGTCAGGTAGTTTACTTTTTACTCGTACGATATAGCCGGGATGTACCTTTTCAAAAGTTGCCTTAAAATTATCCCATTGCTCATCTGTAAGCAGTATCGATTGTTGCAATTCACTCAGTAGCAGTTCGCTTTCTGCCACTGCATCAGTTCCTTCTGTTTGCAACTTGGCTATATCGGCAGATATAGACTCGATGAGTTCATTCTTTTCTTTAATATTATTGGTTAACACCCTGAGTTGCTCTTCTGCATCTCTTCTTTTCTGCAGATGCCTTATTTTTTGCTTGTTTACCCATAGCAGGGCCGACACACCGGCAAGACACAAAATGATGATAATTATGTTCCTGTCGTTATGCCTCTTTTGGATTTCCTGGTCTTTCAATAAGTTAGCATACTTTAAGGAGTCCGTAGTTCTCCTCACTCTAAATTCAGCCTCAGCCTGGGCAAAGGCTTTCTCTTTGCTCAGATCATTAATGCTATCCTTAATAGCTATATATTGATTCAAATATCTATAACCTTCCTCGTAGTTGTTGAGCAGGGTATATATCTTACTCATATTGCGAAAAGTATTGATTCGGATATAAGGTGTACCAATCTGGTAACTTAAGTTGAGTGCCTTTTTACTGTACTCAATAGCTTTTAATAGATTCTGCCTTTTGTTTTTCAGGCTGTCATGTATGGTTGTATTAGAATTATCCGAAGAGCCAATACGAAGGTATGTCGCTCCTATATTACTCAAGGTGTTCGCATAGCTAACCCGGTTACCTGTCTTTTCCGCTATATCTAATGCCTGAAATAAGTAGTACAAGCTTTTATCGTATTCACCGGTCATGTTGTAGGCGCTTCCGGCATTTTCATAAGCAATTGCAAGCCTGCCCGGAATTGCCTTGTCTAGCTTTTCCATCCGTATAGCTTCTAATATATACGGTAAGGATTGCTTAAAACTATCCATTCTGATATATACCGACCCGATATTATTCATCACAAAATATCGGTTATTCATATCTGCCTCTTTATAAGCACTATCAGCTTTCAGAAGATGATCAAGCGCCTTTTGGTACTCGCCTTTTTCATTATATACGTTTGCGATACTGACCAACGCATTACCTATATCTTCACTGCTTTTCATGTTACGGGCCTGCGATAACATAGCGTCGAAGTATTGCAATGCAAGTGATAAGTTATTTTGTACAGCATAGCAACGCCCTAACGCGCTGTTAGCTTTCAGAATGCCATGCTGATAACCCAGTTCTTCTGATAGTTTCAGGGCGTGTTCACCATATACAACACCTTTGTCGGGAGCTACTTGAAAATATGCCCGTGACAACTCACATAGTAACAGTACTTTATTGGTATCATTTTTAGCCTCAGGTACTAATGCCAGCATTGAGTCAATGTATGCTTCCCGCTCTGATGCTATAGCATTAGCAGAGGCAGACATTAATACTAAACAGAGAAGCAATTGCAGGAAGTATCTAGAGTGTATCAATGTGAATATATTTAATGGCGTTAAAGATAATTAGCGCGCATAGTTTTATAACAATAGCAAAAACTATTTATTTACAATTAATACAGTGGTTGGCGATTTGTACGTATCAAATACAATATAGAGTTATTATTCTATAATGATGCTATTAAGTTGGCAGATTTTTAGCCTTGCTAAACTGAAGTGTCATCATGCCGATAGAAAAATCATAATTGAACAAAGTAACAAGCCTATTTAAAATAATTTGTAGTTGTCAGAATTTGACACTGGTTTACAAAGTGTGTAAAAAACAAAAAAGGATAGCTGTTAAGCTATCCTTTTTCTGAGTAGTCCGACCAGGATTCGAACCTAGACAGACAGAACCAAAATCTGTAGTGCTACCATTACACCATCGGACTAATCACCCTGTTGGGGGCTGCAAAGGTAAATAGAGTGAATTATTTGCCAAAACTTTTTTCAGAATTATTTTTTCAACTACGTTTGTGATAGCTTTATAAGAATTGTTTTCAGCAGCATGTCTTTTGCCTCAACGCCTCGCAGGTACGTCATATGGTCTATTTTTACAGGTGTCGCTTTGGTGATAATAGTGAAGCTATTAATGCTGCAGGTATTTAATGACGAATACAAAATACTTGCACATGACATTGCTATCACAAAAAAGGTAATATACCCGCCGCGAGGCGTGATATATGACCGGAAAGGCAAGGTGATGCTGTATAACCAGGTGGTGTACGACCTGGTAGTGACAGCCTACGAAGTGCCGGACGATATTGATACCATGATGCTGTGCAATGCGCTGGGCATCGATACGGTTGAATATAAACGCTTGTTTCACCGGGCGGCGGTAAAGAATGGCCCGCGCCGCAAAAGCGTAATGATAGAGCAGTTGACACCCGAGCAGACCGCGCGCCTGCAGGAGAACATGTATGCCTTCCCGGGATTTGAACTGAATGAACGTTATATCAGGACCTACCCCGACCCTCATGCGGCACTGGTATTAGGCTATATAGGCGAAATTTCGCCATTGAAGCTAAAGGACCCAAAATATGCCTCGTACAGGCAGGGCGATTACATGGGTATTAACGGACTGGAGTATACCTATGAAGAGGTATTAAGGGGGCAGCGCGGCATCCATTTTCTGGAACGTGATAATTTCAACCGCCCCACTGAACCCTACCGCAAGGGGGCGTTGGATACACCCGCAATAGCCGGTAGGAGCCTGGAACTACACCTGGATGCCGAGCTGCAGGCCTATGGGGAAAAACTGATGGCCAATAAAATAGGCAGCGTGGTAGCTATAGATCCTAAAACCGGGGGCATACTTGCTATGGTCAGCTCGCCGTCGTACGACCCTAACCTGCTACGCGGCAGGCACAGGTCGAACAACTTTGCCAAGATGAACCTGGATGCCACGAAACCATTATACAACAGGGCTATAAAGGGAGAATACCCGCCGGGCTCAACACTTAAACCTATGACCGCGCTTGTTGCGCTGGATGCAGGCGTTATTTCACCGTCTTTCGGTTTCCCCTGCACGGGCGGATATTATAACTGCGGCAGGCGCATAGGTTGTACCCATACTAATGCCGGGCACGCTGCCAACCTGCGGATAGCTTTGGCCAACTCTTGTAACGCCTACTTTGTACACATACTTCGTATGATGGTGGACGCCCAAAAATATGGAAGCGTGAAAAAAGGTGTACAGCGCTGGCATGACTATTTTGATGATTTCGGCTTTGGTCACCCCACAGGCGTTGATTTGCCCTATGAGAAAGGCGGTTATGTGCCGGATTCTGCTAAATACAACAGCATGTACGGGGGCAATTGGAATTCCTGCAATATGTTGTTTGTAGGCATGGGGCAGGGCGAGGTAAACCTTACGCCTATCCAGTTAGCCAACGCCATGTGCATCATTGCCAATAAGGGGTATTACTATACGCCACACCTTGTAAGGTCGATAGGCGGCAACCCCAAAGACACTATCCTGAAAAAATACCAGGTTAGGCATAAGGTGACCAATATTCCTGATACAGTGTATAATATAGTGGCACTGGGTATGCAGGACGTGGTAGAGCATGGGACAGGTAGGGTAGCACAACTACCGGGCGTAAATGTCTGTGCCAAAACGGGAACGGTGGAAAATAAAGCCGTTGTAGACGGGCAGGTGGTAAAAATGAAAGATCACTCCGTATTTGTAGCTTTTGCGCCCAGGGAAGATCCGAAAATAGCCATAGCGGTAATAGTGGAGAATGCGGGCTTTGGGGCTACATGGGCCGGGCCGGTTGCTAGCCTGATGATGGAAGAATACCTGACCGATAGCATTGCGACCAACCGGAAACACCTGGAAACGAGGTTGTACAATGCTAACCTGATTAATCCCTATGTGTACACCATAGATGCAGCGCAAAGGTTGAAAGATCAGGTGCGTTGGGAACGGAGTGTTGAACGCAACCGGGTAAATGACAGCCTGCAACGTGTAGAGGATTCTATCAGGATAAAAAGATGGTTTAAAAAAACATACGGAATATAATTTATGGCAAACACCGGTAAATCAGTTTTCGGCAGGGTAGACGGCATCACATTGCTGCTATACCTTGTTTTGGTTTTCGTTGGTATGATGGCCATATTCTCGGTTGAGTACCGTAGTACAGACCCTACCATTTTTATGATGAGCAAGAGCCATATGCGCCAGTTCATATGGCTGGGTATATCACTGTTCGTAGGGCTGTTAATCATATTCACAGACAGTAAGTTCTTCTCCTCTGTTGCTTATTTATCCTATACTATCGGGCTGGTTTTACTGCTGCTAACGGTATTTATAGGCGTGGGAACAAAAGGTTCTGCCTCGTGGCTGGGCTTTGGCAGTGTGAAATTTCAGCCGGGGGAGGTGACGAAAATATTTACATCGCTGGCCATCGCCAAGTTCTTGTCCTCTCCTGAAACGAATTTTAGTACGCTGAAGCACAGGTTGATAGGTTCGGCACTGGCATTGGTGCCGGCAGTGCTAATAGTATTGCAGCAGGAAACGGGCCTGGCATTGGTATATCTATGTTTCTTCCTGGTAATGTACAGGGAGGGCCTGCCGCATATCATACTTATTATCGCTTTTTCTGCCATAGCCCTCACATTGGCCACCCTTATGATAGAAAAGACCATATTGTTTTACATAGTGACCGGGTTGGCTTTGTTTACTGCTTTGCTGATGCGGAAGGTGTTGAGCAAGGAAAAAATGCTTGCCATCATACTGGTAGGGGTATGGGGCATATGCGTCTTGTTTTCCCAATTGGTCGTGCCCTTCATATTTAAAAATGTATTGCAGAAGCACCAGGTAGAGCGCATATACACGACCGTGGGGCAGGACGTGCCCGACGAGTACCTGGCTCCCGAAGACAGGGGGAAAGGAAGTACTATATCAGGGTACAATGTATGGCAGTCGAAAATTGCCATCGGCTCCGGCGGGTTAACAGGTAAGGGTTTTCTGAATGGGACTTCAACAAAAAATGAATTTGTACCTGAACAGAATACGGATTTCATCTTCTGTGCTATAGGTGAGCAGTTTGGATTTTTAGGCAGTACGGCGCTGGTGTTATTGTATTTGGGGCTGATGCTGCGGATATTAGTGCTGGCTGAAAGGCAACGTTCGGCATTCAGCCGTATATACGCATACTGCGTGGCATCTATTTTCTTTATCCACTTTGCTATCAATATATCTATGACCATCGGGCTGGCGCCTGTGATAGGTATCACCCTGCCATTGCTGAGCTATGGTGGTACATCGCTATTGTCATTCAGTATATTGATGGCTATACTGCTGCGGCTGGATGCAGACCGTCAGGTTATGATAAGATGATGCCTTAACTTTGCAGCTATATGGCAGAGGTATTCCCCTTATCAGAAGGTGTATTTACAATAGGGCACGACAAACAGTTTGTTCCCTTTGACGAGGAGAAAGATGAACTGAACGACAGGCCTACCGGGTCATTGCTGGTAGAGATACAACCCTTCCTGGTAGTGACGGAAAAGGATGTGATACTGCTGGATACAGGGTTGGGCTATGAGAAGGGAGGAGCACTGCAGATACATACCAACCTGGAGCAGCATGGTTATAAACCGGAAGATGTAACCAAAGTGCTATTGTCGCACCTGCACAAAGACCATGCGGGTGGGGTGGTACATAAAGACAAGAATGGCCTGGTAAAGAATACATTCCCCAAAGCTGACTATTACGTTTACAAGCCCGAAGTGGGGTTTGCTATGGACCAGGGGTATCCGTCATTTCATACTGATGAAATAGAGCCGCTGCTGACATCGCCACAAGTCAACTGGCTGGAGGGCGAAGAGGGCCTGATAGACGGGTATATTAAGTATTTTCATTCGGGTGGGCATAGCCCGCAGCATATAGTATTCCTTATAGACGATGGTAAGGACAAGATATTCTTTGGTGGGGACGAAGCACCCCAGCTGAAGCAGATGAAGATAAAGTATGTAGCGAAGTACGACTACGATGGCAAGAAGGCGCTAGCATTGCGTGAGCAATATGCAGAACAGGGAAAGGCAGAAGGCTGGCAATTCCTGTTTTACCACGACGTAGGACATGCTGTAGCCACGCTATAGATCATCTTCTGCGCGGAGGACCATCCTGCCTGCGGCGAAGTTCTTTCAGCAACATTTCTTTAAAACCACGTTCTGCCCGGTAG
>DATCSV010000240.1:0-4737 GCA_036568285.1 Flavipsychrobacter sp.
TATAATTTTTTAAAAAAGGATATATTAAAATGAGTGTTACAATATCTGCCTCGGATGTAAACAAACTGCGCCAGCAAACAGGCGCCGGTATGATGGACTGCCGCAAGGCCCTGGCCGAAAGCGGCGGCGATTTTGAAAAAGCTATAGACTGGCTGCGCAAGCAAGGTCAGAAGGTAGCTGCTAAACGAGAAGACAGGGAAGCTAAAGAAGGTGTAGTAATAGCCAAAACATCTGCTGACAATAAAACAGGTGTTATCGTCAACCTGAGCTCTGAAACAGATTTCGTAGCTAAAAACCAGGATTTTATCGACTTTTCGCAAAAGATAGCTGATATAGCCCTGGAACAGAAACCGTCAACTGTTGAAGAACTGAAGGCGGCTGCTATGGACGGTGCTACCGTAGGCGACAAGCTGATGGAAGTAGTGGCAAAAATCGGCGAGAAAATAGATATCATTAAATATGAATTGGTATCTGCTGATACTGTAGTGCCTTACATACATTCAGGATACCGTATAGGTGTGTTGGTAAGCATGAACAAACCTGCCAGCCAGGGCGTAGTTGATGCCGGCCGCGATGCTGCTATGCAAATAGCTGCTATGAACCCACTGGCTGTAAATGCTGAAGGCATTTCGCCGGAGATGGTAGAGCGCGAAAAAGAAATAGCTATTGAGCAAATAAAAGCTGAAGGCAAACCCGCTGATATGGCTGAAAAAATAGCTATGGGTAAGCTGAACAAGTTCTTCAAAGAGAACACCCTGCTGGATCAGCCTTTCGTAAAAGATGCAGGCCTGACCGTAGGCAAATACTTAGACAGCGTGGAAAGCGGCCTGACTGTTACTGCTTTCAAGCGTGTAGCTGTAGGTTAATAGCTTGATATACAACATACTAAAAGCCGTCCTGACATACAGGGCGGCTTTTTATTGTCCGTGCCAGCACTTATAAATAATACCTGCTCAGGTGTATGAAAAGTTGAAAACACATTAGTACTTTTGCTGCTAAGAAATGTTAAGTAAATCTTAAAAAAACAAAACATATAAACTTGTTTCTTTAATCGTAAATATTTCATTCCTTTGCGAAAATTTTTGAATGCCTTCTGATATGTTAAGGTATTAATCATATATACATTCATAAAATCAACCCCAATATGAGAAAAGTAAGACTACTAATTCTGCTGGCGATGATGCTGCCTGTGCTTGCACAAGCGCAACGTTATATCGGCATAGCCACCAGCAACTGGAGCGGTACAAACGGCATGTATCTGAATCCCGCAAACATTGCAGATAGCCGTCATAAATTCACAATCGACCTGTTTTCGCTGAACCTGGGGGTGAACAACAACCTGGCGCAGATAAATGGAGGCGTAAGCGGTCTGGCAAACATCGGCGATGATGGCGTAAACTCAGCTCTAATATTCCAGAATCAAAGCGAATTCAGCCTGCTGGCTCCTTACTTTGAACTGCGCGGGCCCGGTGCAATGGTGAGCATCAATTCAAAACACAGCATCGCTATTACTACAAGGGTGCGTGCTATGAACCAGTTTCACAACTTCAACCAGGACCTGTACCGTTTTGTAACGGACTCAACCTACAAAGTAGACATTACCAGCAATACGCCGGTGTCTATCAATGCAGATGAGTTTAACTACACTACACATGGATGGAGTGAAATAGGCCTGAGCTACGCGGGTGTGATATACGACGGTGGCGAGCATTTTGTAAAAGGTGGTTTGACATTGCGCTACCTGATGGGTGCTGCATATATCAGTACTGTAAGTTCAGGTATCAGCGCTACAGCTTATCCTCTTAGCGACTCACTGATCATATCTAACACCAGCATGAGCTTCGGCAGTAACATCACAGGAAATGATGGTTTCGGCAGCAGCCCCGGTGATTTCTTAGGCGGCGGTGGCAAGGGCTTTGGCGGCGATGTTGGTTTTGTGTATGAGTGGAGGCCTGACCACGAGAAGTATAAGTATGATATGGACGGCAAGACAGGTATAGTTGACCGTAGTAAGAACAAATACAAGTTGCGCGTTTCTGCTTCCGTAGTTGATTTTGGTATGATCAAATACAAAAACGACAACTTTACTGCCAACATCAGGAATAAAACAGGCCAGCCTGCTACTATGAAAGGTACTGAACTGGCTGATAGCTTCACCAGCTACGACAAGCTGGTACGCTATACGTCTAATCACAACCTGGCTGTTGACTCAGGTACCGGTACCTCAATCTCTAAAGTGTACCTGCCTACTACTATGATACTGGGGGTTGACTACCACGCAGTAAAAGGCTTGTACGTGAATGCCATGTTTATGATGAACATGGTTAACCGTGAGAACTTCGGTACATCATTCTACAATCAACTGACAGTAACACCACGTTGGGATACTCGCGTATTCAGCGCAGGTATACCATTGACTTACGACTTCCTGACCAAGAGCCTGAAATATGGCCTGGGATTGCGTGTAGGTGGATTCTTCCTGGGTAGCGATGACCTGACAGGTATCTTAGGCAATGGCTATGGCGCTAACTTCTACCTCGGCGCTTCTATTCCTATCAACAACAAGAAGCCTAAAGACAGCGACGGTGACCTGGTATCTAACAAAAAAGATAAGTGTAAAGGTGAGAAAGGTGTATGGGAAGAGCGCGGTTGCCCTAACCCCGATAAAGACGGCGACGGCATACTGGATAAGGATGATAAGTGCCCTGACGTAGCAGGCTCTAAAACAGCACAGGGTTGCCCTGATACTGACCTGGATGGTGTGGCAGATGCCGAAGACCGTTGTCCTACAGAGGCCGGCGCTCCCGGTTTGCAGGGTTGTCCTGACCGTGATAGCGATGGTGTAGCTGACCTGGATGATACTTGTCCTGATGTAGCAGGTTTGGCCCAGTACAAAGGATGTCCTGATACTGACGCCGACGGTATACCTGACAACGATGACAAATGTCCTACTGCTGCGGGCCCAATAGCTAACGAAGGCTGTCCTGACACCGACAACGATGGTATAGCCGACAACCTGGATAAATGTCCGACAGTGCCCGGCACAGCTACCAACTACGGTTGTCCTGAGGTAAGTGTAGAAGTGAAAAAGCGTCTCGCTTTCGCAGCTACAGCTATCCAGTTCGACCTGGGTAAGGCCACTATTAAAAAGGCTTCTTACAAAGTGCTGGATGAAGTGGTAGCTATACTGAACGAGTATAAAGACTACAACATGACTATCGATGGCTATACTGACAACACAGGTGATGATGCGAAGAACCTGCAACTGTCTAAAGAGCGTGCTAATGCGGTGAAGGACTACTTCATCAGCAAAGGTGTAGATGCCGGAAGGCTTACATCTAACGGCTATGGTGAAGCCAACCCTGTAGCGAGCAATAAAACCGCCGCAGGCCGTGCTAAGAACCGTCGCGTGGAGATGGACCTGAAGTTGAAATAAACACAAGCCTTATAAATGGAAAGCCCCGCACATAACGTGCGGGGCTTTTATATAGAATGATTTTTCATTTTGACGCCTGTCCGGGTTTGTTTTTATATTGCTAACTTCACAGCTCTTCTAAAAACAAAAATAACGGGATGAAATATTTACCAATTAATCCAAAGTTGTACGAACAGAACAGGAAACGTTTTATCAAAAAAATGAAACCCAATTCAGTAGCCATATTTCCGGGCAACCCGGCTTTGTCTACCAACGGGGATGCCATATATACTTACCAGCCTAATTCCGATGTAGTATGGTTGTCAGGCGTAGTGCAGGAAAAAAGTATGGTGATCCTGTATCCTGATAATCCTGACAAGTCAGCAAGGGAAGTACTGGTATTACTGCGCCCGAATGCAGACCTGGAAAAGTGGGAAGGCCACAAGCTACGCAAAGAGGAGGCAACGGCCATATCCGGTATAGAAAACATACAGTGGCTGGACAGCATAGACGCTATGCTGCAGGTAATGATGCACCATGCTGATAATGTATACCTGAACAGTAACGAAAACGACAGGCTGGATACATCTTTGCTGCGCACCGACCTGACCTTTGTCCATAGCTTTATGCAGCGCTACCCCCTGCACAACTACGAACGTGCTGCCCGCATTATGAAAGAACTGCGTGGCATAAAAACCGCTGAAGAAATAGAGGTAGTGAAAAAGGCTATTGATATTACACATAAAGCCTTCTTACGCGTATTAGGCTTTGTGAAGCCCGGCGTAATGGAATACGAAGTAGAAGCCGAAATTACCCACGAGTTCCTGCGCAACCGTGCTACACGTCATGCTTACGATTGCATTATCGCATCGGGCGACAGGGCGCGTGTGCTGCATTATGTAGAGAACAGCCGGGAGTGCAAAGACGGCGAACTGCTGCTGATGGACTTTGGCGCACACTATGGTAATTATGCGTCTGACCTTACGCGTACCATACCCGTAAACGGCAAGTTCAGCAAAAGACAGAAAGAAGTATATAATGCGGTGCTGCACCTGCACAACTATGCGAAGAGCATACTGAAACCAGGAATTTCAGTAATAGACTATACCAACAAAGTAGGGGCGGAAACAGAAAAGCAATGCCTGAAGCTGGGGCTCATCAGCAAAACGGATATCAAAAACCAGGACCCCGCTAATCCGGCATATCGCAAGTATCTGTATCACGGCATATCGCACCATATGGGTGTAGATGTGCACGACCTGGGCACAAGAACGCAACCCGTGCAGGCGGGCATGTTGTTTACAGTAGAGCCGGGGCTGTAT
>DATCSV010000241.1:0-4704 GCA_036568285.1 Flavipsychrobacter sp.
AACAAAAACTTCTCTGTAGCTGTTAAAGCTAATGCTGCTGAGTTCTCTTATACAGGTAACACTAACCCCGCTCCTGAAATGCCCGTAGAAGGTGTATTGGCTGTAAAAGTAACAGCTAACGGTACAGGTGGTAACATCGCTGGTTCTTTCGGTGAGTATGCTACTTTAACTTCAAGCAACCAGGACCTGATAACTGCCGCTGACCGTGGTGGCAACCAAACTTTCAGCGTGAAGTATAAAGCTACCCCCGGTTTCGCTTATCCTGCAGGTACCTATGCTGTAGACGTAGTATACACTGCTACTCAGGAATAAGATATATAAAGGATAAAGGAGAGAAAGCTCACATCGGATCTTTTTCATCCTTATAAGATGGGCCCCTCTTAAGGGGCCCTTTCTATTTTTCAATAATGTAGGTGACGGATTGAGCTTATCGTGGAGCAACTATTTTACTACTCTGTATGTCGCATTACCCTCATCTGTAGATACGCGCAGGATATACACTCCTCGTGGCAGCGATTGAACAGGAATGACAATTGTATTTATAGAACTATACGAATTACTGAAAACAATAGCTCCAGTAGCATTCAACAAAATGACCTGCTTGTTGCCTGCATTGTTACGTGCATCCCGGATATACAGGAAATCCTTTGCAGGGTTCGGGTACACCTGCAAATTACCAGACAGCGCATTATGTTCCGCAACAGATACCGCAATAATGCCCCGGAATTCTGTGCCGTTTTCACGAAAGACTATATTATAATAATTCACATGATCAGCATCAACGGTTACAACCAGGTCGGGATTGTCTTTGCCCCATACATCGCCAAACAATTTGTAGGTGCCAAATGGCAGGTTGGTAAAAGAGAAGTCACCATTCGCATCGGTAAAGGTATGGTCAACGGTTACGTCATTCATATCTGTGATAAAAATTACTTTGCCGGGTAATTTAGTTTGCGATTGAATATCAATAGCATGACCTGCCAATACAGATGGTCCCCCATGGGGGTTCATGGCTTCGGGCAGCAGGATGATGACACCGTTCTTAGAGGCTGGTTTTGAAATCTCTTCTCCTCCCGACCACCTGAGTGAATAGGTGGAAGCTGTTTCATAATATGCAGGGAGGTATTTTTTATAGTCGGCAGAAGTGTTTTTCAAAGCGGCCTTCATCACAAGTTCGCACCCGGCGTTAAGTGTTGGATATGTGTCCACCTGGAAATAGCCGTTGGTATCTGTTTCGACACTGTCAATATAGCTCAGCGCATTTCCCGGGCATTTACTGATGAGATACACCCAAGCATTCTTTTGCTGTGGCCGTTTTAAAGGGCTGCCTAAATGAACATATCCGCTGAAAGAAGTATTGGGGGTGACACAGATAATGAGGTTGCTGGTGATATTAGCACCAGCGTAAACAAGATTATTCCTAACAAATGTCGTGCTGTCGCAGTCGAGCGTAGCTAAAATAAATTTAGCGCCAAACGGCACAGACAAAGGCAGGGTAAATTGGAAAAAACCATTGAAGTTGCTGGAGTCCATCATAGGAACAAACGTGGCGGTATCGTTGACAGTATCGGGATATATATACACCTTGGCATTGACTACAGTGTCGCCGTTGGTGCGCAACACTTGTCCCCTCACCAGCCGCTGCCCATTCGCGGCGGCAGCAAAGCATACCAGCAATATAAGAATGTATATTTTTTTCATTGTATCGTTTCTTTGTGGCCCTCCGCCATATTCAAGACGTATGAATCAGGTATGTTGTTAGTCCATATAGAACATCTGTGTCATTATTTTACAAATTTATAGCCTATCATCAGCCGCAGATAGGGTTGTGTATATATTCGCTGCAGTTGTCTGTCGGGTACGGCACTGGCATTTACACCCGACTTATGCAGCATCAGTTCCACCATCAGTCTTTCCCTGAAGGTGGCCGACGCACCGATCATGAAACCCAGCCTCCAGAAATTATTGGTTTCAGTTATTTGCCTGGGTTGATAATTGCTGAAGGGTGCAGTATTATACGGGAACAGGTCATTCACATTTTTTCGCTGTGGTCCTGCAGGTGGCTCCTGCCCCTGGGCTGTGACAAAGAAAGTCTGCGGTGCATGTGTCTCTTCGTACTGTCTTGATAGTCCCTGATAACGTGTCACCTCCTCCCTGGTGCGTAGTACAGAACTGTACGTGGCAGACGCGCCGGCTATAACGGCGAAAGTTTTATTGACCTTATATTTTACCATTACCGGCACCTCTACATCCCATTGCTGCGTATTGGTTACTTTATAACCCACATGTATCGAGTCGTAAACCTGGCCGTAGCGGTAGGTCCTGAAAACAGTGTCAGGCGGGTTGGGCGTAAGCACACTGCTGTCTATTGCACCGCGCGATACATAGGCTATGGAATCGAAGTTGTTACTTATGACTTCGTAAAACACCTGGTCGCTGTTGGCAAAAGCACCAGTCTTTGCTTTGCCTATCAGGAACGCCGGCTGCAACATCACTGAAAAACCAGAGGGCAGCCCGTATTCGACGTAGGGTGCGAATACAAACTTATCTGCATACCACGTGGGGTCAAATCCTTTGGAGAATCCCAGCTTTACGCCTGCGCCAAATGGCAATGGTTTCTTCTTGCTGGTATTTACGGCATATACAGTTTCCTCCAGTATTGACTTGTTAGTATCAGCTACAGACGCCTTTTTCTTTTTAGAAGTGTCCTGTGATGTTGACTGCGGGATAAACACATCCTGCCGTTCAGGAGTAGACATTTCGTCGCCTGCGCCGGGCAACCCGGACAATGAGGCGGGGACAACTGCAACATCAGACATCGATGCCATCTCGGGCAGCGGAGCCTGTATCATGGCCTGTTCGGTAGCTGCTATTGGCAGCTCTGCTACAGGTTGGCTATTAAGAGATATTACTATTTCAGGTAGATTAGTTTTACCTGGGGCCGGCTTGAATGGTATTTGCACAGGCAGTTCATACCCGTAGGGGACGGCTGAGAGTAAGTTTATATTGTCCCGGAACCTGTTTGACACAGGCATGTCATCAGGATACTTCGTTTCATTCACTCCCGTATTTTCCGTGTTCGTGTTTTTATCCGGTTTTGTCTGCGATGGCTGGCTACCGCTATTATTAGTGGCAGACGTTGTTGGTTCCGTGTTATTGCTGTTGCTATTGTTTTTTGTATACGTGATTGTATTAGTAGTTCCGGTAGTCTCAGTTTTAGCGTTAGTATTTTCAGGTGTAGCGGATATGCTATGTGCGTTGCCAGATGCAAGCGGCGACTCTTTCGTATTGTTCATCTCTGTACTTATAGCAACACGGGAGCTTTGTTGCTGCGTGTTTGCAGTTGTAGGCGGGAGTGTATCATTGAGGTATCCGGCAATAATTACCGTAGCGGACAAAATCACCAATCCTCCTATGGTCCAGAGCCACCATATAGGGAAGGGCCTTTTGCGCCCGGCCTTTTCATCCAGCCGTTTTTCCAGCGCATTCCATACGGCAGGGGGTGGCGTATCTGTATGGCCATCCATCTCCCGGCGGAAAAACTCATCAATATGTACCTTGCGTTCGTCCATAACGTTATCGCTTCATAATTGAGGTAATTTTTTCTTTTAATCGTCTTCTTGCATCATTGAGGTGCCAACGACTATTCACCTCGGTGATACCCAGCGCCTCCGATATCTCTTTGTGTTTCAGATCTTCAAAAACATGCAGGTTAAACACCATCCTTTGTGTATCCGGCAATTCATGTACAATTGCCAGCAATTCTTTGTACGCCAGTTTTCCTGCAGCATCATCATCCATGTACACCTCTTCCGGCATTTCGGCAGCATGATACACCTGCTGATCCCTGATGTATTTGCGCATATGGTCAGTTACCGTATTTATCACCACCCTTCTCATCCAACCTTCAAAAGAGCCTGTGCCGGAATAGCTGTCAATTTTTGTCAATATCTTATAGAATGCATCGTTTAATATCTCGTCTGCTATCTCAACCTGTTTGGTATAACGCCTTATAATAGCATAAGCGGTAGGAGCATATTGATTGTATAGATATTTCTGGGCATTTCTGTTACCGGCGCGGCAAGCCTGTAACAGCACGGCAGTATCCTTCCATGCCGAAGCAATATCGCCCTCGCGGGGCAACTTCGCAGAACTATGTAAATCCGTAGCCAAAAAACCTATTTTAATCCATACACTTAGCTTACCTGTACTCTCAGGACGTATAAAACTAACTTTTTGTTAGTAGCAGACAGGCAGGGCATCAGAATTTTTATTATCTAATATCACCTGGTAATTACAACACGCCCGGTTTCAACTATATCATTACCCGATACCAGGCGGTATATATATACTCCTGCGGGTAAGTTAGCAGTGTTCCATGTAGTCCTCATACTGTTGCTGAGTGTTATTTCGGTTATTTTCTGTCCTACCACATTGGTGACATTAATATATATATCATGATCAACAGCGGGGTGCTCAAATATTACATAATCCCTGGCTGGGTTGGGGTACACTTTGAGCTGTCCGCTATGAGCCACATCACCCACACCTGTCAGCACCCTCACCCTGATACCATTGCTCTTCGCATCAATTGGCTGCGGACAGCGGTAGCTGCTGATGACCTCTACACTGATGCTGTCATTATCGTTCAGTGTATTAGCACTCCATACAGGGCCTGTAGCTCCCTGCACATCCTGCCCGTTG
>DATCSV010000242.1:0-4830 GCA_036568285.1 Flavipsychrobacter sp.
TATGGCTGTGCCTGTGGATGTGCTGATTGCTAAAACAGAAGACGTGTCTGATGCTGAAAGTATTATTGCATCAACCGCTTCTAACCATGCACTTGAGGTCGTAAGTGAAATCTCAAAGAAAATTCAGAGTGTCAATTTCAAAGACGGTTCCAGTGTACAAAAAGGCCAGTTGTTATACAAGCTGGAAGATGGAGACATCAGGGCAAAACTGAAGTATGCAAAAGCTGAGCTGGAACTGGCAAGAATGAACGAAGAAAGGAGCCGGAAACTATTGGCAAATGAAGCAATACAACCACAGGAGTATGATAATGTTAAGGCGCTGCTGGACATGGCTATTGCCCGTAAGGAGCTACTTGACGATGAGTTGGAGAAAACAGAAATACGCGCGCCGTTTTCTGGCAAAATCGGGATATCAAATATCAAACCAGGTGGTTATGTAACCCCCGGGAAGTTGCTGGTAGAACTTCAGGATTTATCGACTATAAAGCTCAATTTTTCAGTATCTGAAAAGTACGTTAACGAGGTTATTCCAGGCCGTAAAGTGGAATTTACTACCGCCTTATCGGATAAAAAGTACTACGCTACTATAACAGCAACGGCAGCTTCTGTAAACAGTAATAGCAGAAGTATTGATGTTCAGGCTGTTTACACATCAGGCCAAGGCGAATTGAAAGGAGGTATGTCTGCAAAAGTTCTCTTTGAAAAGCATTCAGGGCTGAAAGGCGTTAAGGTTCCCACTGAAGCGCTCATCCCCATGGAAAAGGGATATGGTGTATTCGTTGTCAAAAATGGATTGGCAAACATGAAAAATGTTGCAATTGTAACCCGCAACGAGTCTGAGGCCATTGTTTCTGAAGGAGTAAGTAATGGAGACAGCATTATTGTATCAAACATATTGAGGACATCTGAAGGTGCAGCTGTTCAGGTTATCACATCGAAAAAATAGAAGCTATGAATTTGCCATCATTAAGTATTAAGAAGCCGGTACTGGCAGCGGTCTTTTCCGCTATAATTATCATATTGGGCGTTGTAGGTTTCAAGAACCTTGGGGTACGCGAGTTCCCTTTAACTGAGCCTCCTGTTATTTCTGTTGTAACGTTTTACCCTGGCGCAAGCCCTGATGTAATTGCGTCAAAAATAACAAAGCCACTTGAAGCCCAGATAGCCGAAGCTGGTGGAGTACGTACTATATCATCAGAGTCGCGAGAGCAGGTGAGTGTTATTTCAGTAGAATTTGGCAGAGATATAGACCTGGAAGATGCATTGAATGACGTAAGGGATAAAGTTGCTAAATCAAAATCCCAGTTGCCGGCAGATGTTGACCCTCCGATAGTAGAGAAATCATCTTCTCCTGATAACCTGGTAGCATTCCTGGAAGTTGAAAGTGATACAAAGGATATTAAGGAAGTAAGCCATCTCGCATCAACGATTATTAAAGACAGGATGCAGTCCATAAAAGGGGTAAAGCAGGTTGCAATAGTAGGAGAACATAATTATGCTATGAGGCTTCGTTTTGACCCAGTAAGAATGGCTGCATTCAAACTGACCCCGGAAGACATCAAAAATGCACTAAACAGGGAGAATATCGACTTGCCCGCAGGGCGTATAGAGGGAGACAACAACGAGTTGACCGTGAGAACCATGGGACGCCTTACAACTGTAGATGAGTTCAATAATATGATATTGAAGAAAGAGCATAATACAGTTGTCAAACTCAGTGATGTTGGTTATGCTGAATTGGGCGAGGTAAACGAACGTACAGCTATAATTAATGAAACAGACGGAGCAAACAGAATAGGCGTAGGAGTTGCAATCCAGATACAAAGGGGGGCAAACGCTATTGAAGTGGTGGATGAGTTTTATAAGCGCCTCGAGCAATTAAGAAAAGAATTGCCGAAAGAATACAGGTTAATAGTAGGATTTGACTTTACAAAACCTGTAAGGGAATCTATTAAGGAGGTGGAAGAGACATTGTTCATAGCCTTTGGCTTAGTGGTAGTTATCATCTTCCTATTTCTCAGAGATTGGCGATCGACCCTGATACCTGTATTGGCCATCCCAGTTTCTATAATGTCGGCATTTTTTATAATGTACCTGGCCGGCTTTTCAATCAATGTGCTGACATTACTCGGTCTTGTACTAGCTATAGGATTGGTGGTAGATGACGCAATTGTAGTGCTGGAGAATATATACAAGAAGATCGAGGAAGGGATGTCGCCAATCCAGGCAGCATTTGCAGGTTCCAAAGAAATATATTTCGCGGTTATTTCTACCACGATAACACTTGCTGCAGTATTTCTTCCTATAGTATTTATGGGTGGCATCAGCGGACAACTGTTCAAAGAATTTGCCATCGTGGTTTCCGGTTCAGTATTGGTTTCTGCATTTGTGGCGTTGACGTTGTCTCCGATGCTGAGTGCATATTTATTAAAGCCTAAGGATAAGCCGAACAGGCTGTACCGGTTGACAGAACCCGTATTTGTAAAACTTAACAATGGATATGCAAATGTGCTCCGTGCGTTTATGAAACGCAGATGGCTGGGTTGGGTATTCCTTACAATCACCGCAGGCCTCATCGTAGTATTAAGTAAAAAATTGCCATCAGAACTGGCACCTGTGGAAGATAGGTCTAACATGACATTGATTGCCATAGCGCCGGAGGGAGTTTCTTTTGACTATATGAAGAAAAACATGATAGAAGTGGGCAAATATGTAAATGACTCGACAGATGGATTGTATCAAACATACTCTATGGTAGCCATTTCATTTATACCCGCTCCTGCTCCAAACAATATTGCATTTCAGTCAATTTACCTGAAAGATCCTTCTCAAAGAAAAGTAAGTACGCAGGATTTGTATAATAAATACGGAGCAGCTTCAGGCAATTTCAGAAATGTGTTGCTCTTCCCTTATCTGCCCCCAACTATTGGTACAAGATATGGTGGTGGTATGCCGGTTCAGTTTGTATTACAGTCGAATGACATGAACTTATTGACAGAAAAGTTGCCACAGTTCTTAAATGCAGCCAGAACCAGTAAAAAGTTGATGTTCGTAGACAGCGATCTTAAAATCAACAAGCCGGAGGTTCAGATCAATATAGACAGGGAAAAGGCCGCTTTGATGGGCGTATCTGTACAGGAGATTGCCAAGGCGCTTCAGCTATCTTTCTCCGGCCAACGATATGGATATTTCCTGAGGAATGACAGGCAATATGAAGTAATTGGGCAAGTGGAAAGAACAAACAGGAATGATATTAATGATCTGAAATCTATCTATGTGCGTTCTGCTGCCGGCGAAATGATATCAGTTGATAACCTTGTAACCATAGGTTCCAGCATAAGTCCTGCATCTATCTATAGATACGATCAGTATACCTCAGCCACAATATCGGCTGGGCTTGCTCCCGGCGTTAGCCTGGCAGAAGGTATTGAGGAAATGGAACGTATCAAAACTGACGTACTGGGAGAAAACTTTCAAACTTCATTTGCGGGACAGTCAAGGGACTTCCTGGAGTCACAGGGCAATCTGTTGTTTACTTTGATTTTAGCGCTGGTCGTTATTTACCTGATCCTTGCTGCTCAATTTGAGAGTCTGCGAGATCCGTTTATAATCATGCTTACAGTGCCCATGGCAATTACCGGCGCATTGGTCAGCCTGTACTGGTTCGGACACAGTTTAAATGTTTTTAGCCAGATTGGTATTATCACTTTGATTGGTCTGATAACCAAAAACGGCATTCTGATAGTAGAATTTGCCAACCATCTTAAAGAGAAAGGGCATACGAAGTTTGAAGCAGCAATAATGGCAGCAGAGCAGAGATTCAGACCGATTCTCATGACATCGCTCGCTATGATATTCGGAGCAATACCCATTGCATTAACGAATAACAGCAGGCAGTCGCTAGGGATAGTAATTGCAGGAGGCCTGGTGTTTGCAGGAGTGTTGACACTGTTTATTATCCCCGCAGTGTATTCGTACCTGTCATCATCTAAGGTTAAAAAAAGTATTGAAGAAAAGTAAATAGAGAATTTATGAATAAGCTAAAAAATATATTCCTGTTTGCGTCAGCTGTTGCTATGAGTTACGCAGGTGCTGCGCAGGAAATAAGACTGGGTATTGTTGAGGCTGTAAAATATGCAGAACTGAACAATAACAATATAAAAGTTCAGGAATTCGAACAGAAAAAGGCAAGAGAGGGGGTGCGATTGGCCTCGGCAGGACTAAAGCCCCAGATAAATGCAGGTGCAGGATACGCCCGGTATTTTGACAGGCAGGTAATATTCATGCCAGGTAGCTTTTTAGGTACTCCGCAACTGCCTGTAGCAGATGTGCAGGTAGGGGGGCTGAATGCTGCGAATGCATATATAGCAATGACTCAGCCTGTGTTGGATTTAGGTTCATATGCTCAACGGCGAATTTCAAAGATTGATAACAGCATCGAAAGCCGGAGGCTGAACAAGGTGAACGAGCAGGTGAAGACAGAAGTTTTCAAACAATATATGGCATTGCTCATTATTGACAGGCAATTAGCGGCCATGCAGAGGAGCCTGGACAGAAATAAAAGGGCATTGTTGGACGCAAAGAGTTTGTATAGCCAGGGCAAGAGTCTGAGGACTGATACTTTAAACAGCTTTATCTCATTACAGAATGTTTTGTCAGCTATAGCAGTATTGGAGAATCAAAAACAATCTGCCATGTTCGACTTTAAACGAATGCTGGGGGTAGAGTCCGCGCTCAATCTGGTACTTGCAGATACAAATTTGTTGCACATTGATGAGCAGGACCCCTTGCAATTGGATATTCAAACAGGAATTGCCGCTTCAAACCATG
>DATCSV010000243.1:0-4024 GCA_036568285.1 Flavipsychrobacter sp.
CCGATGCATACCTGCGGGTAATCTTTTCCAGTTCGAAAACAGAATACTTCCTGGGGTCAATTTTGATGCCGCCTTTAGCACCACCAAAAGGTACGTTTACGATAGCGCACTTGTAGGTCATGAGAGCTGCCAAAGCCATTACCTCGTCCTGGTTCACATCCATGCTGTAGCGGATACCACCTTTACAAGGTAGCTTGTGATGTGAGTGCTGAACACGGTATGCCTCTATCACTTCTATTTCTTCGCCTATCCGTACAGGAAACTTCATCCTGTACACAGAGTTACAAGACTTGATCTGCTCAAGAATACCGGGTTCGAAACGGGTGTATTTTGCGGCCTTGTCAAAGTTTTGTTCTACGCCGCGAAAGAAACTGTAATGGGCTGTATTTGTAGCTATAGCTGATGCTTCTCCCATGATTCTGTTTTGTTAAGAATGATTATTTGTTTTTTTCTATTTTGTTGATTTTGCGCTCTATCCTTACCAGGTACGCAATAATCCCCGCAAAGATAGTGGCTAATACTAAAACAACAACGTATATTTTACCATCTGCGCGCATGGCGTCTGCCATTTCAGGCTGACTGTTCTGGGCCATTGTTCCGGTTACTGCCAGCAGGCTCAATACTATGGTTAATACGGATGTCTTTCGCATTATTGTTGTTTGTTTTTAGTAGGAATAAAATCGTTGTCCCGCCTGTACCTGATAAGTTCTGTCCTGATGATCAGGGTGCTTATCCAAAGGCCTAATAAGAACCAGCCTATAACGGCAGGGTAGAATACACCACGCATGCGGGCGTCCAGGTCGTAGGCATTAAATCCGGGGTTGCCGCCATTGCCGGGGTGCAGTGAGTCTACCATTCGGGGTAGCACCCATATAAGTGGTATCATCAGGGCAAAGGCGAAAATGTTGTACACAGCGCTGATCTTCGCACGTTTTTCCTCATCGTTCAGCCCGCCACGCAATATCAGGTATGCAAAATAGATAAGCATGCATACGGCGGTGCCCAGTTGCTTGGGGTCGTTGCTCCAGGCTGCACCCCATGTATACTGTGCCCACTCCATGCCGGTAACCATACCCAGCAAGCTAAAGAATATACCCACTTTGGTGAGGGCTACAGCATTAATATCATACTCCAGCCTGCCACTGCGCAGGTATTTTATAGAATAAGCAAACGCGCCCGTGAAGAGTAATATCATGGTAAACCACATAGGTACATGATAGTACAAGTTGCGGATGGTCTCGTTGAGTATGTGCTGCCGGGGTACGGGCATTAACAGTCCGCCAATGATCGCATATAAAACCAGTACAACACAAGCTACTTTCCACCAGGATTTTCGCATGGGCTCAATTAAAAATTTCAGCAAATGTAAAAGATATTATTATTCCTGCCACAGAAAAGGGAATAGTATAATACCTAATATTATCACTAATATATCTAATGCCAGTAATACAAGCATCAGTTTCCACCAGCCGGGTTGATATACAGGCACTATAGCCTTTACCGCCAGCTTGCTCAATATCATTAATATAGGTGTAGCCAGCGGGAAACCCAGTATGGCTATCAGGGCAGAGTTGTTTTGCGCCCGCGCCGCTATGGCCGACAGGAATGTGAAGATAACAGCCAGGCTGATACTGCCCGTAGCCGTTACTGCCACAAACAGCCCCACCTGCACCAGCGGTGTGCCCAGCATGATGTTGAACAGCAGCAGGGCTATAGTGCTCACGGCTACCATCAGCAGGGTGCTGTACACCATCTTGGCCAGCAGGAAGTGCGCCGGCCTGACAATGGTAAAATAGTACCGGAAGCGGTTGGGGTGCTCCTGCAGGAAGCTTTTGGCCACCGAGTTGACGGCGATGAACAGTTGCGTGATCCAGAAAAGGGCGTTCCATATTTTGGCTTCGGGCTGGCCGCTCATCATATATACCATAAACACGGTGGCACCCACATATAGCAGCACACCATAAAAGGTATGCTTCTGCCGCCACTCCAGCAGCAGGTCTTTATATATCAGCGTAGTCAGTTTAGAAGCGGCCATGTGACGACAAAGGTAATGTTCATGTTGCTATTTTCATGTTCTTGTTATTCAATGAGTTCCCCTCAAAAAAAGAAATATATTTCCATCGTTTTGCTTTTTCCTGAATGTCCTATATCTTTGCAATCCCAAAGTTCTTAACACCTATGCGGAAGTAGCTCAGCTGGTAGAGCATCACCTTGCCAAGGTGAGGGTCGCGGGTTCGAATCTCGTCTTCCGCTCATATAATTAATTCCAAGCCCGGCCGGTTTGGAATTTTTTATTTGTGCACTACGTGCGCAGGCCGCCCTGGTGGTGGAATTGGTAGACACGCAGGACTTAAAATCCTGTCTGCAGCAATGCGGGTGCGGGTTCAAGTCCCGCCTGGGGCACGGATTACAGCCGCTTCGAGAGAAGCGGCTTTTTTATTCACTACAACTATACTACAACATTTAGCGGTTTAACTTGGTGAATAATGGTCTTTATTGGCAGGGGTGTTTTTCCCGGGTTGCAGGTTTCAGAAATTATCTCTTTTTTTATTGCCTGATAATTCATTGTTCAGTTGGGCATTTCTTTCAACATAGATGAGGAAGCATTTAATGACCTTGTAGCCAATTTGGTTGCAGAGGTTAAACGGCAGCTTAATGCCAAACCTCAACGCAAATGGATTAGCCCGGAGGAAGCAATGGACATTCTTTGCATCAGATCAAAAACCACTTTGCAGAAACTGCGTGACGAGGGTCGCATACGCTACACGCAGCCGGAAGCACGGGTGATCTTATATGACCGGGATAGTATTGATGCGTATTTAGAGAAACATGCAAAAAACACGTTCTGATGGAGGATAATAATAAGCTGGATATTTATATCAAAGGGTTTGAGCATGGTTATTGGCTGAAGCGCGGCAATAGCGAAGAACTGGATGCCATTATTGAGCGTTCAAACCACCCCTATTATAAAAATGGCCTTGTTGCAGGAAAGAAGGAAGCTATCCGCGAAAGTGTGCGTGACCGAATGCAGAGCAACGACCAGGAGCGAGAGCAGGGAATAGATATTGATTAAAAGAAACTGCATTATCAAATTATGGGAGTTGAATATCTGCACTTTAATATATTCGGTCTTGCATTAAGTGATATGGCTACAAATACCGGAAGTATCAGCCAAAGGCTACGTGACGTGCATATCAATTATTTTTACAAGCTGCAATGGGATCGAGAATTGAAATATATCCCCGATGAAGTTAAAGACCATTTTACAGCATTAAAAAAGATGTTCCATGATGACGTTATTGACCAGATGAATAAAGAGCGAGAAAGCTATATTGCGTCATATCGTCATAATTGGAACATTGAACTAACCGCTACACAGGTTGAAAGGATAAGCAATGTTGACACCGTCATAAGAAACCTGCACTGGCGCAGGGCGCAAAAAATCGCGCGGCTCATTAGCACCATTTATTTTCGCTTAGGTTATGCTGTGAAAGATGCTGAAAGAGCTAAATATAAAAAACTGTAGAGCTTATTGTTTACTTTTCTCTATTGATTGTTGCAGTCCTTTAATTCGGCACTGATCGAGATAATCTGACCAATCTTGCATCATTTGTATGCGGTCGTCCAAAAACTTTGCCCTGTCATACGCACGTCCATTGCTGCTTTTGGGTGCATGTGCCAATTGCACATCGGCAACAGGTTCAGCATATTTCAGTTTTTCCATGAGCGTGCTTTTTGCCAAAGCTCTAAAGCCGTGTCCAGTATGTTTTTCACTAACACCCAAAGCGTCCAGGGCCGAATTAATTGTGCCAGCACTCATAAGTTTTGCTCTCCCGTGCGAGCTTGGGAATAGATAAGGGCTATCCGGGAAGAAACTCATTTGCTCCTTAATTAAAGAAAGCATTTGTTTGGATAAAGGAACTATATGGTCGTTGTCCATCTTCATCCACGCACCAGGTATGCGCCACTGACCATTTTCTAAATGAAAGTGTATTTTTTCTGCACGGCGTAATTCTGCTGTACG
>DATCSV010000244.1:0-9496 GCA_036568285.1 Flavipsychrobacter sp.
AAGCTGATAGAGAAGATCGTTAAGTTCAGGGTGAAAGAAAACATGAATAAAACCAAGGTGAAGAAAAGTAAATAGCCTTACGTTACTGCATTAACTTCAGCAGCTCATCAATAATGTCTTCGCTGTACTTTTCTTTAGCCCGCATAGATGGCATTTCACCGCAGTCCAACTTTCCTGAAGATTTTACCTGCCCTTTGCATGCTATAGCAAAATAGCTGAAACGTTTGTTGTCCGACTCCGGCACTGGGGTAGCGTAGCCGGTAGCGCTGATGCCCCAGTCGCTGTTGAACATAGCAGCTACGGACAAGGCCATTTGTTCCGCCACTTGCTGCGATACAGAATTGACCGCAGCGGCATGTACCGGCTCAACGCCGAGGTATTTGTATTTCTGCCCCAGGTTGTAAGCGGTAATGCCGCCCTGGTAAAATTTTTCAGCATCAGTTGCCTCGCCGATAATAAACTGTAGTAAACCTGATGTGACACTTTCGGCAATGGCTATGGTTTCGCTATGGGCGAGGAGATAGTTGCCCAACCTGTCTGTCTTATTTTTGTCGATCATCTTATGCAATCAACAATAAATAATTGTGCCGTGAAAAATTATACTTCATTATCCAGTTCCAGTTTTCTCAGCATGTACTTACCCAGTATATCAAATTCCAGGTTGACGGTATCTCCTTGTTTCAGAAATTGAAACGTGGTATGGTTGTACGTATAGGGAATGATGGTGACGGTAAATGTATCACGAGTCACATCAAATGCCGTCAGGCTGACACCATTAATGCATATGGATCCCTTTTCGATAACCAGCGGTGCAAATGCGTCGGGATAACGGAACGTGTATAGCCAACTGCCTTCGGCTTCCTGTGCCAGTTCACACACTCCCGTAGCATCTACATGCCCCTGCACAAAATGGCCGTCCAGGCGGTCGCCCGCTCTTAATGCCAGTTCAATATTAACGCTGTCGCCGGGTTTTAGCTGCCCCAGGTTGGTTTTTTTCAGTGTTTCGGCTACTGCGGTCACTGTATAGGTATTGCCATCTATCGCTACTACGGTCAGGCATACGCCATTGTGGGCAACAGACTGGTCAATTTTCAATTCCAGCGCAAATGAACCTTCCAGCCGGATATCCAGGTTGCCCTCGGCAGGCAGTATTTCTTTTACCCTGGCTATGTATGCAATTATTCCCGTGAACATGCGGCTATTTTTTAATGCCTGTACCTATGTGGTAGTTGATGCCTGTGTCGCTGGCTATAATGAAGTTGATACGTATCCTGTCCGTATCCCCGCTGAATTTAGTGATCGTACCACTGATGGTATCAACAGTCCTGCAAAATACGTGGCCTTCTGTCAGGCTGGAGTCCGGCAGCATAGTAGAGTCAACAGCCGCCCTGTAATACCTGTCTGCGGTTAGCCTGACTGTATCCCCGCTGGGGCAAAAACCCGATAGTTTTACCCTTGTCAGCGATACGGTATGAAAACTTACCATATAGTCAAGTACCGTGTCCAGGTTGAAATCAGCATCATAAATCGAATCTTTCAACAGGAATGTGCCTTTGAAGACATCGGTGGGGTATACGCACACAGTATTGTCGGCCGTGCCCGGGAATCCGTGATTGTAATTAATTGCTACGGGGTCGTTACAGTACTTATCCGCAAATTGCGCCTCGGAGGCAGTGTCAAACGGCTCAGACTTGGTACAGGCATAAAAAAATGCCAGTACAGCGATTGTTATGATGGTTTTTGTATATGTATTTCCCTTTTGCCTGCGCATAGTTGCAAAAATAACGTATTCAGCCCGCTAAAAATTATGCTGAAGGGTGAATTTTACCGATTTAGTTTGTTGAAAATATGAAAAATCCTTACCTTCGCCAACCTTAAAGAACAAAGGGGGTATATAACTATGCTGATAATTGATTCAAAAGATTGCGAAAATATTGACAAGGCGCTGAAAAAGTACAAGAAGAAGTACGAAAAGTCACGCACACTCAACCAGTTAAGAGACCGTCAGTCTTTTACTAAGCCGTCTGTAAGGCGCCGTACCCAGGTGCTGAAAGCTGTGTACAAGCAACAGATCGAGACAGGCCACATAGAAAAATAAAACGGCAACAACTTTTTAACAAAGTTTAGGCTACCATAGTATTGCTACTGGTATTGTAATATCGTATATTTACAATACCAGTATTTTTTTATGATCGTACAGTGGCTACCGGACTTTCTACAATACCTGAAATATGAGAAACGATATTCTCACCACACATTGGTAGCCTACGAGAAGGACCTGTCACAATTCATTACTTACATAGACGGACAATTCGGCATCAGCGATGTCAGTGATCTATCGCATTTCCATATACGTAGCTGGTTGGCTACTATGAAGGACGATAAACAGTCGGCCCGTACTATCAACCGGAAACTTTCTTCGCTCAATTCCTTTTACAAATATCTGTTGCGCCTGGGCAAGGTGAAAAAGAACCCTGTAAGACAATTACACTCTCAAAAGTTGCCCGAAAGGCTGCCCGCTTACCTGAAAGAGCAGGAGACGACTAACCTGCTGGAAGTGATCGATTTTGAAGAGGGCTTTAAAGGCGCTACAGACAGGATGATATGCAGCCTGCTATACCATACCGGCATACGCCGCAGCGAACTGCTGAATATGAAGGAGCAGGATATAGAATGGGCGTTGAAACAAGTGAGGGTGTTGGGCAAAGGGAATAAGGAACGCCTGGTGCCCCTGGGCCCGCAGCTATTGCAGGAAATAAAAGATTACATACAGGAGAAACGCAAGCTGGAGGATGGCAATGGCCCCTACCTGCTGGTGCTGGAGAGTGGTAAGCAGCTATATGCCGGCTATGTATACCGGGTGGTAAAAGAAAAATTGAGCATGGTGACCAGCCTGTCTAAAAAGAGCCCCCACGTGCTGCGGCATACCTTTGCTACACAGCTACTGAACAACGGGGCCAATATACAGGCCATAAAAGACCTGCTGGGCCACAGCAGCCTGGCAGCTACCCAGGTATACACGCACAATAACATTGAACAATTAAAAGAAATTCATAAAACAAGCCACCCCAGGGGCTAGGCTTTTTTACTAACATCAAAACGTGATATTATGAACGTACAAATCCAGACAGTGCATTTCGACGCAGATGCTAAGTTATTAGAACACGTGAGCAGGAAATTAGAGAAGCTGACGACGTTTCATGACAATATTATTGGGGTAGACGTTTACCTGAAGCTGGACAATATTGTGCATAACATAAAAGATAAAGTAGCTGAAATAAAGGTGTATGTGCCGAAACACTCTTTCTTTGTAAAGCACCAGTCTAAAGCCTTTGAAGAATCTTTTGACAGGGCATTCGACTCTATGGTGAACCGTATTAAGCGGCAGAAGGAAAAGATGATAGCGTAGGCTGTTTCACCAACCACTTCATTCTAAATCCGGTCTTTTTACAAAAAAGCCGGATTTATTTTATATACACCTTGCAATAAAAACCCAAAACCCTTATTTTGCAGTACTTAAACTAAAATATGACAATGCGCGTAACTTGGACCAGGAGTTTATTATTGTTTTCCGCAGCAGTGGTTTTCGCAACCTCTTGCACAAAGCCTGAATTCAGTAGCGACGAGCCGTTGAAAGATGTACAAGAAGATAATTTATATATCATATCGCGGGCCAATACACTTTTTGCTATAGACCCTGTAACAGGTGTACAAAGGTGGAATTTTTACGACAGCAGGGGGCTCCCTTATGAACCCCTGGCCCTTGGCGAGTATGTATTCGTGGTTGTGCCAAACAACGTATTGAAGCTCAGCGCTATTACAGGCAAGGTGGTGGATAGTATCTTTAACCCGGAGGCTACCACCAGTGTATACACTATGTTGGGCCCCATTACAGGCAGAGATAACTATGTGTTTGTACAATACGAAGTGTTCAACAGTTCGGGTACTAAGCGTTTCTTCGATCAGTTTGACCATACCAGTACGACTGTGCCGAGACAACCTGTCAACTTCTCTATGCAACTTACAGGTACTACCAACATACCTAATACGCCGGTATTCCTGGGCAATAAGATGCTGATACCCTTCAATGCTAAAACAGAATTGGTATCACTGGTACCCGGCGCGCCTATTGCATGGAGCAATACAGGGGCTAACCCGCACAACCCCGTAACTGACGGACAGGTAATGTATGTATGCGCAGGCTCTCTCCTGGGGGCGTTCGACCTGAATACAGGCGTACAACTGTGGAGCTACAATGCCGGGGATTTCATCAGCACATCGCCTATCGTTTTCGGTCGCAACGTAATATTCGGCTGCGAAGACAACAAACTATACTGCATAGACCCTGATGCTCAGGCACCCAGGTGGATATTCGAGACCAATGAAAGGATATATAGCTCGCCATATGCATACGATCAAACAGTATACTTCGGCGGTAACGACCACTACTTTTATGCCATTAACATACTGGACGGCAGCATGAAATGGCGGTATCGTACAGGTGCATTAATAAAGTCTTCTACTATAGCACATGATGGCATGGTGTACGTGGGTAGCTACGACCTGAACCTGTATGGCTTTGATACATCAGGCGCACTGAAATGGAAGCGCGCGCTGAATGGCCTTATCGACCAATCTCCTGTATTGTACGATGTAAGTGCTAACAAAGGTGTTTATTCTGCTATCAGCGGTTTATCCAGTCAATAGGCTATCAATCAACAATCTTATAAATAAAAACACCACGCAACTGCGTGGTGTTTTTATTATAATACTTTCTGTAAGTCCGCTACTAACCCCTAACTACCTACTACCTAACACTTACTACTTACTACTTACTACTTACTACTTACTACTTACTACTTACTACTATCCTCAACTACCCCATCCCCAGCACAAACAGCATGATGATACCCACTACAATCCGGTAGTAGCCAAACATCTTAAAGCCATGCTTTTGCAGGAAGGTGATAAATGTTTTGATAGCGATCATAGCTACTACAAAGGATACTACTGTGCCTATCCCAAAGTTGACCATGTTTTCGCTGCTCTGCGTCAGCAGTTCGTAGCCCTTCATTTCCGTGCCGTTCACATCCCAGTTTTTCAATACCATTGAATAGCCCGTGGCCGCAGCCATCGTAGGCACTGCCAGGAAGAATGAGAACTCGGCCGCCACGCTGCGCGTCAGCTTTTGCTGCATACCACCTATTATGGAGGCTGCACTACGGCTTACACCCGGTATCATGGCCAGGCATTGCCACAGGCCTATAATAAAACCACGTTTCAGGGTAATGTCTTCTTCGTGGGTAACGGTGGGGTTCTTAAAGGCTTTATCAATAAAGAGCAGTACCACACCACCCAGTATCAGCATAGCCGATACCGTCATCGGGCTTTCCAGCAGTTCTTCTATCGCATCGTTGAACAGGAAACCCAGCACCAATGCCGGAATAACAGCAACAAACAGCTTCACGTAAAAATTAAGCCTGCTTTTATCAAAAAACTTTTTCCAGTACAATACCACCACCGATAGTATAGCTCCCAGTTGCACGCATATCTCAAACATCTTCGTAAAGGGATCTTCCTCTATACCCATCAGGTAGCTGGTCAGTATCATATGCCCGGTAGACGATACAGGCAGGTATTCCGTTATTCCTTCTACTATGCCGAGAATAATAGCTTCTATCCAGGTCATGCTTATGGTATGTTGATGTATTTATGTGTTTGCAGAGATAGCTCCCACTCCGGGTGCGCCAGTATATAGTCTATCACCATCGGGGTGATGTTGTCCTTTTTGCTCCATTCGGGCTGCAGGTATAGTTTGCAGCTGTCCGGCACTTTGGCGGCATGTTCTTCTGCCCAGGCAAAGTCCGACTTGTGGTACACCACCACCTTCAGTTCGTCGGCCTTATCCAGCGCGGCCTGCACAGGTGGCTTGAACTTTTTGGGCGATAGCGTCACCCAGTCAATATCCCCAACGATGGGGTAGGCACCCGATGTTTCTATATGTACGGTAAAGCCTGCAGCGTGCAGGGCGTCGCACAGGGCTGTCAGGTTATACATGGCAGGTTCGCCGCCTGTAACCACCGCCAGTCTTGCGTTATGCCGCATAGCGGCCATCACTATTTCATCCACCGTCATTTTGGGGTGCTTGTCCGCATCCCAGCTATCCTTTACATCGCACCACACGCAGCCCACATCGCAGCCGCCCAGCCTTATGAAATAAGAAGCCCGGCCACTGTGCATCCCTTCGCCCTGCAGGGTGTAGAAATGCTCCATCACCGGGTAATCAGTAATATATGTATCTGTATTTGCTAACGGGTGCAAAGTTACGAATGTTCCCGCGCAGCTTCCAAAGTATTCATCATCAATCCGCAAATGGTCATCAGGCCCACACCGCCGGGCACGGGGGTGATATAGCTGCACTTGGGGGCTACATTGTCAAAGTCCACATCGCCCACCAGGCGGCTGCCGCTTTTCTTCGTAGCATCGTCTATACGGTTGATGCCCACATCCAGCACTATAGCGCCTTCCTTCACCATATCAGCCGTTATAAACTGCGGACGGCCAATGGCAGCCACTATGATATCGGCCTGCAGGCACATTTCTTTCAGGTTTTTGGTCTTGCTGTGGCAGATGGTCACCGTACAGTTGCCGGGGTTGGCGTTGCGACTCATCAGCAGTGTCATAGGCGTGCCTACTATGTTGCTGCGGCCTACCACCACGCAGTGCATACCCGTAGTGTCTATATTATAATGCTTCAGCATCAGCAACATGCCATAAGGCGTTGCCGGCAGGTACGACTTTTGCCCCAGCACCAGCTTGCCCTGCGATACAGGGTGGAAACCGTCCACGTCCTTACCCGCGTCTATGGTATTGATCACCGCATCGTCCGATATATGTTTGGGCAGGGGCAACTGCACCAGTATGCCGTCTATTTCTTTGTCGGCGTTCAGCTTTTTTATTTCGTCCAGCAGTTGCGCCTCGCTAATGCTTTCTTCAAAACGCAGCAGGGTAGAGCCAAAGCCCAGTTCGCCGCAGGTTTTTATCTTGCTGCCTACATAGGCCTCGCTGGCAGGATTGTTACCAACAATAATAGCCGCCAGGTGGGGCTGCTTGCCGCCCGCCGCTATATGGGCTGCGGTATCTTTCTTTATCTGTTCTTTTATATGGGCGGATACCGCCTTGCCGTCTAAGAGTTGCATGTCTGCAAAATAAGTTATTAAGTCAAAAACTGGAAATGTTAATTGGGAATAGGTGGTAAAGAGCCTACCTTCTGTCATGGCTGTCTGTGCTGGACCGTGTCCTGATAGCATCGGGGATGCCTGCATAAGGCGTATTGCGGTTGCGGATGATAAGCCCGATAGTATTCAGAATTGAAACGCCATTGCATAAAAGCGACAGATATGTTAAGATTTGATGAATTTTATTTCTGTTAATTATTGCAATAATCTGTTGTGTTTAAAAGTGAAAATTGGTTGTTCCCGGATATGTGCTGTTTCATCTCTCATTAATGCCGTTTCGTCCTTTTTGATAATTATGAAAATCCTGCGTGATTATAGTTTTGCGCCGTAAACAGAAACAATACTAAAAATGAAACAAAATCTTTTAAGAACGACAGCTGCTGTGTTACTTCTTTGCAGCTCAGGTACAGAAATCATTGCGCAAACACGTATAAGTGAAACATGGAACAGGAAAGTAGATCAATCGAAGAGTGACTATGCTACAGCTATATGGACCAACAAGTACGGAGAATCATACCTTTCGGGCAACTCGTATACAACCAATCCCTCAGGTGCCGCTAATTCTTCGTGTATAATGCTTACCAAGATTAATACGACAGGGAATGTGGTCTGGACGAAAAACATTTTTGTTCCGGCAGATTATATCGCCATGAATAAGGGTATAACGGGAGATGGAGAAGGTAATATTTATGTACAGTACCAGGAAAAATACCAATACACAGATACTTTGGTCAACAGGGTTGTCATTAGCAAATTTAGCCCGTCAGGAAACGTTATATGGCAAAAGCACATAACCCCTTATGTCAACGGCCTTGTAGAGGAAGCAAGAGACAGGGAGTTTATTTACAGCAATGGCAAACTGTACTTCTGCGGCAGCACATTTAAGAATACGGGTAGCCTCGACGCGTTTTTGTACAAAGTAGATGCAGGTACGGGGAATGCTGATTGGCGTAGCATCTATAACGGCCCGTTAGGTTCCGACGATATATTTCATAGCGTACACGTGGGGCCTGCAGGCAATGTGTGGGCAGTGGGCAGAAGCAGGGGTCTTGAAGGCCCGGGGGGCATATATTCTGACTACGATGTTGCCGTAGGCAAATACAATGCAAACGGACAACTGCAGTGGATGTATAAACTGAATGGAAGTGGTAACTCAGATGATATTGGTATAAACATTACGGTAGACAAACAAGGTAACTGTTATCATTCGTCTCAGGTAGATGTACTCGGCATGAATAGTGATTCCGTGGTGATAGAGAAACTCTCACCGGCAGGGCAACGTGTATGGAGGTATGGTTTCATTGGCTCTAATACGGGTTCTATCCGCAAGCAACCAATTATGCAATTGCCTTCAGGTGATATAGTTGTCAGCAGTTGCACTGTAGATGGCATCACTACATTTGCTTTGAATGCCGCAACTGGTACCCAGCTTTGGAGGAATGCATACAGCAGGGCGGCCAGGGGTGCGTCGGATTATCCTGCAGAAATGATATCAGACAGTTTAGGTAACATCTACATAGCCGGAACTACACGAGACTCATCAGGTTCGCCTGTTTTAGATGATATCACAACATTGAAGTACAACAGTACGGGTGTGTTGCAATGGTATGCATACTATACAGAGCCGCATAGAGGCAGCCAGGAAACGGGACGTAGTTTGGCGTTAGATGGTGCATTGAACGTATATACTATTGGTTTTGTACAGGACTCACTTTACAATAATGATTTTTTCCTGTTGAAATATGGCACGGCCATACCACCTCAGCCACCCGTTACCACTGTATATGAAATAGGGGCTGATAAGGGGGTAATAGTATATCCTAATCCCGGCAGAGATTTGTTGCATGTAAAAACTTCTGCTGCTAACCAGGTTAAACATCTGGTAATAACAGATTATACCGGGAAGGTCGTTTGGACAACAACTACAAGGGAGGCGGAGATTGTGATGCAGGCCTACAATTTCTCATCGGGCATATACCTTTTACAATGCAGATATGAAGATGGTGTTGTTAAAACTACTAAGTTGGTAATTGCGAAATAGCTGGGTTGACAGGTATAGTGTTTGTTTTGAAGAGCGCCTTTTAAAAAGGCGCTCTTTATTATGGTATTTGTAGCCGGCTAATGTTAAGGTGTGTTTATTCCCTTTCTTTGGCGCAAGTCTTTTCGACTTGTGACAGCACCCTGCACCTTCGGCGAAATTTATTTCAAAGAAAAGGGCATCAATTACGACAACATATAACCAACAGAACAGGCCGGGG
>DATCSV010000245.1:0-3032 GCA_036568285.1 Flavipsychrobacter sp.
CATCTTCCGCACGTTGTTTGTGCAGACCGGGTGATACCCCTCGGCTCTGACAGCCCTTTCCCCCTTTTTGTGGTTAGCCATCGGGTTGCATGTGCAACCCCTCTTTCAATGGAGTTTTAAGATGAAAACTATTAAGCGAAACGCTAAACCGCGAATAGATATTTACCAATCCATCACCGATAAAATTATCAATCTGCTGGAGCATGTAAACCTTGATGAATACGAAGCCCCTTTTGCCGATCTGGCAGCGCAAGGCATTCCTTACAACCCAGTAACCAAAAAACACTATAATGGAATAAACATTCCCTTTCTTTGGTTCTACCAGCAGGAAAAATCTTACCGCTCCAACCATTGGGCGAGCTTTAAGCAGTGGCAGGATAAGGGCGGAAAAGTGCGCAAGGGCGAGCGCGGCTCGCAGGTGGTGTTTTTCAAAACGCTGCTTAAATCAGAAGAGAACGACCAGGGCGAAGAAGAAACTGCAAAAATCCCCATGC
Organism: Flavipsychrobacter sp.; assembly: GCA_036568285.1. Classification (GTDB taxonomy): domain Bacteria; phylum Bacteroidota; class Bacteroidia; order Chitinophagales; family Chitinophagaceae; genus UBA5543. Next base: position 495 of record DATCSV010000245.1, read on the forward strand.
TGCGGCTGTATACCGTATTCAATGCCTCACAGGTGGAAGGTTATGAGCACGAAGAAACCCCCGCCCCTAACACGGAAAGCGTGGTGACACCCATTGAGGCCGCGGATGCTTTTTGCGCCAATACCGGCGCACACATCCGCCAAGGCAGCGGCGGTGCGTTTTACCGCAAGAGCGAAGATTTTATCAATATGCCTGACCCGGTGGATTTTGTGGCGACAAAGTTTTCTGGTCCGACAGAGAACTACTATTCGACCCTCTTCCACGAGCTTACGCACTGGACAGGCCACCCCAAGCGACTGGACCGGGAACTTGTTTCCCACAGGAAAGACTACGCCAAATACGCGATTGAGGAATTGGTGGCAGAACTCGGAAGCGCATTCCTGTGCGCGCAGACGGGCATCTCACAAGCGCCAAGGGCTGACCATGCTCTGTATATCAAAAGCTGGCTCAAAGCCCTGCGCAATGACACTAAATTTATCTTCACCGCCTCTGCACAGGCAGGGCAAGCCGTTGAATACCTCAATTCTCTGCAACCAAAGTAAGGAGGCAAGCCATGAAAGAACCGACCTTAAAAGAGATTATCGAAGCGAGAGATAAATGCGCTACTATCATTGCCAAATACGGGGAACGGTATTTGCCGATATTTGAACGCCTTGAAAAGGAGATAGAAATCAGGATGGAGCGGCAGAAAAGTTTAGAAAAGGCACTGGATATTGCTACACAAAACAATACACAAAATGCTACACAAATTGATAAACAGCGAAATGTCTCAAAAAAATAATAATGATAATTCAATGAGTTAGGTTGTTTTAGGAGTGAGTTCGAGTCCCTGTCCCTCCGCCATTTTCTTCCCGACAGCAGTATAGTTAAGCTATTGAATTAAATAGCAAATCCTCTCTTTTGTTGACTTCTTATGGCCTGTGTGTTATCGTTTTTGCTACACAAAATGCCATGTATTATGCTACACAGGGAGGCCTTATGGAGGAGTCGCATATCGTTAAAAGAGGCGAATGGTATCATTACCGCAGAAGGGTGCCTGAAGCGGTTGCCTACCTGGACGAGCGTAAAGAAGTGACTATTTCGCTGAAAACAAAAAACAAGTCAGAAGCATTGATACGTGCAGGCATATACAATACCCATATTGAAAATTTTTGGAAAGCTTTGATCACGTCAGATACAACCAGTGACATAGACAAAAAATACAAGGCCGCTGTTATCCTGGCAAAAGCGCATGGTTTTGCCTATAAGACCACTGAACAAATTGCTACAACCACCCTCAATGAACTGGTGGAAAGGCTGCGGGTTGATTTTAAAACGCAAAAACATACTGAAGCCGTTCTTGGGGCGGTGGAACAACCGCAAATCCTGCTTTCGGAATGCATTGAGAAATATTGGGAATGTTCAGCAGACAGGTTGAGGGATAAAAGTGAAAGTAAAATCCGCAAATGGAAGAATCCCCGGCGGCTCGCTATGGAAGATTTCATACAGGTGGTGGGCGACAAGAGCCTGCAACAGGTCAGCCGTGAAGATGTTCTGAAATTCCGTACATGGTGGCTGGAATCCATTAAAGAGCATAAGGTAAGCGGAGATACAGGTAATAAGAAACTCATGCACATTAAAGACATAATCGCTACGGTGAGTAACCAGCACAACATAGACGTAGATACAGCGGTGTTGTTCGCCAACACAAGGTTTGAACATGCAAAACAGTCCAGGCCACCCTTTGATGCGAAATATGTGCAGAATAAACTGCTACCATCTATCAGCAATATGAAAGAAGTGTACCAGATGATCATTATGGTTATGGCAGATACCGGAGCCAGGGAAGCAGAGATATTCGGGCTGGCTGCTCAAGATATATACCTGGATGCCCCAGTGCCGTACATCCATATCAGGTCAAGAAAGGGATACCAGTTAAAGACAGCTACATCGGAGCGCAAGATACCGTTGGTCGGAACAGCGCTCTATGCGTTCAAAAAATACCCTGCCGGGTTTAATCATGCTGGCAATCCTGATACGTTTTCTACCTCCGTGAATAAATTTCTGACGGAGAATAATTTGAAGCCCACACCGAGGCATTCAGTTTATTCATTGCGGCATACGTTTAAGGACAGGTTGCGTGACATTGGCGCACCCGAAGAACTCATTGACAGCCTGATGGGACATAAGAAAGCAGGGCCTCAATATGGCCGGGGTCATAAGCTGGAAACTGCACATGAATGGCTGAGGAAGATTGCATATAGTGCACCGTAGTCGATTCACCCTTTTTTAATAATTCTATAAGTTGTAGATTTAAATTCAAAATACCTGTTATATGAATTCTGATCACAAAAAACGAATAATCAATAGTCACACTCACATATTTACAATCGACCATGTACCTAATGAATTTGGCCGCGCATTATTGCCTCGAATGCTTTCCAAAATACTGACCATCCGTGTTGTTAAATGGTATTTTAAAAACTATACTGTAAGAGGTAGCAAAAAATATCGCCTTTTTGTCCATAGAGCTAAAAAAGCGTATTACAAGTTCTTAGG
>DATCSV010000246.1:0-6373 GCA_036568285.1 Flavipsychrobacter sp.
GCAACAGGGTCCAGTTGAAGCCAAAGCGTATCATAGCGTTCTGGGCGGGATAACCGGGGGCGTTTATCAGGTTCTTGCGGTCGCCGAATAGTTGTTGAAACTGGTCCAGCATCAGGTAACTGCGGAAGCGCTTTATTCTGAAATTGAAAAACAGCGCCCATGCGGGGTCGTTACTCAGCAGGTAGTTGGTGTTGTAATAATACCTGTGAAACAGCGGACTGTATGCGGCTGTTTCATAAGGGCTGTGATATTGCATTTGCACACCGGTAGCTACCTGTAGTGCATTTCTGAATATAAAACCTTCAAAGCTCAGCTGGTGGCGACCCATGAACAGGGGAATATTTACCGGGGCTGCGGCCGGCACTTGTTGGTACAGCAGTTCATTGTCCAGTACAATACCTCTCCAGCGGAACGCCTTCTGTACGGACAACTGCGTCAGGTTGAAAGCGGTGGCATACTGGTCGGGCAACTGGTTTTGGTTCATATACAGGTAATTGCTGATGAGGTAGGTGCGGACTCTGACATCCATACCATACTTCGTACTGCTGAAACGCACAAAAGCCTGCGTTACGCTTTCCTGGCTAAAACTGTTGGCGATGGTATCGTATTGGTTGATATACGTAGTGTAGTTATATGCTGCATTGTTGATGTTCTGCTGGATACCGGCCTCGGCTACTGCCCAGTCTCCCAGCTCCTTGCCTGCTGATACCTGCAACAGGGAGTTGCCTGCTACCGCGCCTGTCAGGTAAAATTTGGCATGAGCACTATAAAACCAGTCCCCCGGCTCTGTAGCTTCCTTGCGCAGTTGCCCTGTCAGGTAGTTGCTGGTGATGTTGTAGAACTGTGCATCTACCAGGAAGCGGGTAGAGAAATTATCTACCCGGATACCTGCCCCCGCGCTGAATTGCAGTTGTTTATCCTCTTTGCCTATAAAGCCATTGAGCAACACCGCATTGTCAAAGGTATTCTGCTTTTGGCGGGTGAACACCGAATCGGAGCCATCACCCACAAAGCTTTGTGTAAAGAAGGGTAGGTACCTCAGCGAGTCGGGGCGCATATCCTTGAAGGTATATTGCTTATTGCTATGCCTGAAATGGTGGCTGATGCCGAAACGTGGTGTGTACTTGATGCTGACCTTAGTAGAGTCATCATTGTACAGCGAGTCTGTTTTGCCCCAGGAGTAGCCATGCTGCAATACTATGTGGTAATCGCGTATACCATTGTTGATGAACGAGCGGGGCACCGTAGCGGTGTTGGGGCCTTCAGCATTGGCATACCTGATGTCCATAGTGCTGCGCTCGTTGAAATCATCATCGGTCAGCTGGTCTTCATTCACTATACCGCCGCTTTCGTCGTGAGAGCTTTTATTATATATCAGCCCGGCGTTTAGCTTATACCTGCGGTTGATACTTTGGTAATTGGTAGTTACCGAGCCTGCATCATGCACATTGCGCTGCAGCAGAAAAAAACCGTCGGAACTCATGCGGTTGTATTCAAAGGCGAAGTTCCAGTTCGGCTTTATATTTTGTGTATGCAGTATTTTCAGCCTCTGCTCCAGCTTGCTGCCCAGGTTGAATGAGAAGACCGAATAGGGGACAGTAGTGTTATAAAACCTCAGGCTGTCGGGCTGTATATGGTAGATGTCCATCACATTGTACCCCAGCGTAGGCCCGAAGCGGTCTTCCGGGGTAAACTCCAGGTTGCGTGCGGGAGAACCGTAGTTGCCCAGGTCGGTATACCAGGGTTGCAGGTATTTACGACGGTGAAAAGTATGTATGGTAGAGTCAGGCTGCAGGCTTTTTTCAGAATGCAGGTACCTATACCTCACTTTTATATTGGCATCCACCTCGTGCCATTCATCTGTATTCGATTTGTCGAAAGCCAGGGAATCCTGCTTTTTATCTCCCGGCAGGCCCAGCGGTGCGCCTGGTTGCTGCTGCGCATACAGGCTGCCGGCATACAGCCATAGTGTCAATAATATACCTGCCTTATGTAATAAGGTAATACGCAGTGCTTTATGTATTGTGGCTTTCAAAGAACGCAAAGTTAAACGATTAGCGCATAAGTAGCCATAAGGTATTGTGAAGCTTATTCTTCGCTGTAGCCGGGGTTGGGCACCTCGTTCACTTTCACCTGCACGCCTTCTTCCAGGTGCTCGTTGGGCAGCTCCAGGAAATGCCTTTGCTCTATCGCATCTATTGCAGCCTTGCGTTTCAGGTGCTGGCCTACGATTTCTTTTATGCTTTTGCCGGCGAGGTGCAGTATGTCATTTTTCAGGCGGAAAGCCCTTGCCGCACGGGCAAAACCATAAAACATCAGCGCCATTACTACGAAAAGAGCATATATAGCTATGGTAAACACCTCAATATTTATCCAGCCCAGGCTGCGGAAGTCCGATTTGTGGCGCAGGTCGGCTATGATATAAAAGGGGTATATCTTATCCATAAAGAACAGGAACACGATCAATCCTATTGCCAGCAGGTAACACAATACTTCCCCGAATATCAGTCCCCCTTTGCTCGCCAGCCTTTGTGCGGCGGGCCTGCGCAGCGATGTGCCAAGCGGGTCGAGTAACTCAACCTGCTCATAGATCATCTTTTTTTGTTCTTTGAAATCCCTTAATAAATCATCCTGCAACCGGGTGGATGTCATATCTCTTCGCTTGGTGTTAACGCAAATGTAATATTGCTTGGGCTTAGTCCAATCCGGCGGCCAAAAATAAGTTTCCACATTTTATGATAATATATGTTTATAAAACCAACAGTTTTCGGAACTTTGCGCTTCTTTAATACAAGCTGCCGGATATACAGTATAAAACTGCTCATGTGTTCCCCTCTTGGCTCATACACATCCGCCGTATTTAGGTATGCACGGCACACAGGTTTAGCTACAGATGAAGAACAAAAAAGAAATCGACCGCAGGCGGACTTTCGCCATCATTTCTCACCCGGATGCCGGTAAAACCACGCTGACGGAAAAATTGCTGTTGTTTGGTGGTGCCATACAGGTAGCAGGAGCGGTTAAAAGCAATAAGATCAAAAAGCACGCCACCAGCGACTTTATGGAGATAGAGAAGCAGCGTGGTATATCGGTGGCCACATCGGTAATGTGCTTTGAATATAGAGATACACTGGTAAACCTGCTGGATACCCCCGGCCACAAGGACTTTGCCGAAGACACCTATCGCACCCTGACCGCTGTAGACAGCGTAATACTGGTGATAGACAGCGTAAATGGGGTAGAGGAGCAGACACGTAAGCTGATGGAGGTATGCCGGATGAGGGATACCCCGGTTATCGTGTTTGTCAACAAAATGGACCGTGATGGTAAATACCCTTTCGACCTGCTGGATGAGATAGAAAAGGAACTGAACATCAGCCTGCACCCTATGACATGGCCCATCAATATGGGTAAGGAATTTAAAGGTGTATATAACCTGCACAATAAAAGCCTGAACCTCTTTACCGCCAGCCAGAAGGCCACGGAGGATAATACAATTCCCATTCCCGACTTAAATGACAAACTGCTGGACGAAACCGTAGGCGAGCGCGATGCCAACCAACTGCGCGAAGATGCCGATCTGCTGGAGGGCGTATATGGCGAACTGGATAAAGAAGCATACCTGAAAGCGCAGGTCGCCCCACTGTACTTCGGTAGTGCGGTCAACAACTTTGGTGTAAAAGAACTGCTGGATACGTTCATTACTATCGCTCCCCGCCCGTTGGGCAGGCCCACCAGCACCCGATTTGTGCAGCCCGACGAGGATAAATTCTCCGGCTTCATATTCAAGATACATGCCAACCTGGACCCCCGCCATCGCGACAGGATAGCCTTCCTGCGTGTGGTATCGGGCGAGTTCAAACGCAGCACCTATTTCAAGCACGTACGCATGGATAAGGATGTGCGCTTCAGCAATCCATATTCATTTATGGCGCGCGAGAAGGAAATAGTGGACAGTGCCTACCCCGGCGATGTAGTGGGCCTGTACGATACAGGTACTTTTAAAATTGGAGATACGCTCACCGAAGGCGAGCCTTTACAATTCACAGGCATACCCACTTTCTCCCCCGAGATATTTAAAGAGCTGGTGAACAAAGACCCGATGAAGACCAAGCAATTGGAAAAGGGCATCCGCCAGTTGACCGACGAGGGTGTGGCCCAGTTGTTTACCCAACACGGCGGCAATCGCAAGATCATTGGTTGCGTGGGCGAACTGCAGTTTGAAGTGATACAATACCGCTTGTTGCAGGAGTATGGTGCTTCCTGTGCGTTCAATCCTCTCAGCTTCTACAAGGCCTGCTGGATAACCGGCGATAAGAAGAAGATTGATGACTTCGTACGCTTTAAGCAGGCTAATATCATGGAAGACAAAGACGGCAACCTGGTATACCTGGCGCAGAGCGAATGGTTCCTCAATACGGAGAAGCAGAACAACCCCGATATCGAGTTCCACTTCACCAGCGAGTTTAAAACACAGATGGCATAGAGTTACAACTCCATCACCATCTCGTACTGGCTGATATGGCGCTCCAGCCCGACGGCTTGCAGAAAAGTGTTGGTGGCTTCGCAGCCGGCATCTATGTTGATGATCAAAAATGGTTCAGCATTGCCCTCCGCTATGTGTTGAAATAGTGCGGCACCCATCCCTTTGCGCCTGTGCTGTTTCGCTACGGCAAACTGGTGCACACGTCTGGCAGCAGCATCGTAATGCGCATACGCGGCTATTTCGCCATCCTCTTTGATGCATATAGTGGTAACAGTATCGCCCCTGTTGGTTATGCGTTGGTTCATCTGCTGCCAGGCGGGCTGCCAGTCGCACAGGTTCAGTAGTTCGTCTGCATCGTACTCCGTAAGCGTTTCTATCTCGTAAATACCTGCGTTCACGGGGGTGATATTTCCTTTATAAGCATGCAGCAGCCTTGTGGGGGTAAATCCCAACCGCTCGTACACTTTGTAAGCACCCTTGTTATTTTCCAGCACCTCCAGCAACATCAGTTTAGCGCCTCGCTGTTTCAGTTGGGGCAGTATATATGCAAACATTCTTTCCGTTAGCTTTTGACCCCTGTATGCGGGCAGCACACCAGTGCCGCCATCCCACACACCACTGTTACCCTGGTCGGCACCCATCAGTATAACACCCGCTAATGTACCATCGTCAAAAGCACCTGCCGACAAGGACAGGTTTATATCCTCTGTCCGTATTTTTTGCAGCAACGATTCTTTAGTCCATTGTATGGGAATTTCATACTCGGCAAAGGCGGTGTTCATACAAGCGGTGATCTCCTCAATAGGAGTGTGCTCCAGCGTGGTGAAATGCATGTGTAAATTTAAGGGAGTTACATTGAAAAATATTGGAGGAAGAATACAATGCCCCCTTGGAAGGGGGATAAAGGGGGATGTACACTCGCGTCGGGCTAACCGCTCCCGCCAGTTTGCAACTGGTGGATATAAATAAGTTCAGTTTACAACTGAACAGCAGCTAAAATAAAAAATCCCCCATTGGCGCAAGTGTTTTCCACTTGTGCCAATAAGCCGGGCCGGGTAGCGGCTGTCTATAAATCCTTCAACAATTCACTTACCTCTATACCTAGGCCCTCACAAACTTCTGTCAGGTAAACAAAAGTTGGATTACTCAGTCCTAATTCTACCCGGCTTATAGATTGCGGGTCTTTGCCTATAGAATGTGCCAGGTCTTTAAGGGTCATGCCTTTTTCCATACGCAAGGCTTTTATCCTTTCCCCTAGTTTCTTTAACCTTCTTCTCTGTATTTTATTTATTACGCTTGGCACATCTCAATAGTAGAAAGACAATAGGGAATATTAATCAACATATATGTTGATTAAGTGCGTTGATTTGAATACCTTTACCATCAAAATTCACCAACCATGACACAAAAATTCCCCGGTTTCAACCACTCCGCCGCCGAACTGTCGGCTTATATCTTCAGTATAGACACCTTCATCATCAGCCTGAAGAATGAAGAAATAATCAGGTTCGTAGCCCCGCAACCCGACGATTTCAAGCAATGGCTCGATCATCACGGCATCCGTAACGTCAATGAAACGCTGGGCAAAATGGTGTATAATTATTATTTCCCCAAAAAGAAGGGAAAAGGTAAATGAGCGTACTGCCAGGTAAATCTTTCCGGAATTTAACCCGCCAAGGGGACACATCGGTAGCTGATTTTCGGCTCAAATAAATTTGTTATAATCACTGATTATATGTAATTTAGCTATTGAAAAATATTGTAAAACACCCTTGCGCAAATGCTCCTCCCGGAATTTATCCCGCAACCGGCGGGAGGAGAGCCCGAGGGGCTAAACCTATCATTATGACCAAAAAACACCTCCAGTTCTGCATCTACTATATGCAG
>DATCSV010000247.1:0-3108 GCA_036568285.1 Flavipsychrobacter sp.
TTATTGACCGAGGCTACCCGGCTACTATCCAGCCGTTATCTCCGTTACACTTCGTATGGCCGTTTCGAGCGCACCATGTACCGTTGCATTGTGCCCTGCAGTATGCGTGGCTTCGCCGGCAAAGTATATCTTATTATCAATAGCTTTTGCCAGTTCAGCACGCATAGCTATGCCGCCACCAACCATAGCGTATGAATATGCGCCTTTAAAAAACGGCTCCTTACCCCAATCAGTTATATGCGCATCGTTATACGCACTGCTGGCTGCGTTGTTGCCATACATCTTATCCAGCTCCTGCAACAGTTCCTGTACTGCGCCATTACCCAGCCTGCTGAGGTGCTCTGCCTTTTCGCCCATAATAAATGCGGTAAGCACAGGCGTGCTGCCCTTGCCCGCAGTACACCAATATTCAGGGCATACAGAGCCGCCAATAATACTGCCGGTGTCAGCAGGCCAGAAGCGATTAGTGAACTTCAGTATTATCTTCATGCCCGCACCCATACCTATATTGTTCATGGCGTTTTTCTTGCTGTCGGGCAATGAGGGCGAAAAACTTATATCGCCTGCTTTCAATACTGTCAACGGGACTGTAACGAGCACTTTGTCTACTACGTGTTCGGTGCCGTTTACATCCGTCACTACTGTTTTAGCCCCGCTGTAGTTGATACTTTTTACTGCCCTGTTCAGCTGTACTTTTTTTATCACATCGCCAAAGTGGTGTTGCAATACAGTTTCATAGTTGCTGCTACTCAATTCATAATTTTTATCGCCTGAATTCCAGAGATGATCTTCTTCGGTAATACCCAATATGCTTAGCCTGTCGGCAGATGTACCGTACTCATTGCCGGTCATGGCGTTTACTATCTCGTGTACCGATGGGTGAATGTTCCTGTCCAGCATCTCCCGGTAAACGGTCTTGTCTGCGCCGCTATAATTGCGGGCTGCAATTTCAAACGTATTCGCCTCTGCCAGGTTGCCGTTTCCCGACCAGGCAGATTCGCTCTTCAGTTGATTATCTATATAATAATAGTCTTCGCTTTTGTTCACATCCAGCCGTAACCCCGGAGTAGCAGTCACCATATTGTACCACTCTGAGCGTTTGCCATGCACTTCTTCAGCACCCAGCTCTATGTCAAAATCTGCAAAACCCTTGAGCGTTCGTATCCTGCCGCCTGCATAATTGCCTGCCTCAAGTATTGTCACGTTCATGCCTTGCTCCATAAGTTTCTTCGCAGCATATAGGCCGGCGATACCGGCGCCAACTATCAGTACGTCACCTCTCCAACTGCCGATTTTCGGCTCATCCTTTTTGCTGCATGACGCGAATAAAATGCTTTGCCCAAAGTAGAATGCCGGCAAAGCCAGTACAGATTGTTTGATGAATTCTTTTCGTTGCATAGCCTGGTTGTTTCAATGCATGACAACCGAAAACTCATCTACCCCTACATGTATTAAAACTGCGCTCTGCCGGATGTTATTTCAAACGCTCCAGTTTCCACTACCGTTCACCAGATTATTGGCAGACCCTGTCGAACAGCCTTATTAGCGGGATGGTCCTGACTTAAACCAATGACGTGGTGTAAAAGTAACCAGCATAAAGGCCAAGCTTAATAGCGTTAGCCTGAAATATTTTTTCGGAGACCATTGTGAAATTACTTTGTCGTTATCAGGCACATAATATAGGTCTGGATAAATTCCGTTAGCTATGTTCCTGTAAGTATCGGAAGTAATACTTATTGAGTAAATACTTGATTGATATTCGATTTGGGCTGTGTAATAATTCCCCCTACCGCCTGAGTGTATATCACTATTAAGTAGTTTATATTCTATGGGCGAACTGTTACGTAATGTGTCGGTATATGTTTTGTAGTTGAGGTAACAATAAACCGAAAAACACAAGGTTATGACTCGAACGGTGATTATTATCAGTCTATATATTCTCATTTTATTTGCTCTGTCTTTCTCATCACTTCAGCCTTTCCAGTTTCCCTTTACGTTTCACAATGTTCTTATAATCCCACTGTATGTCTTTTGACTTTTTCAACCAGCGCTTGAGGTCTTTTTTGTTCACCTGTTTTACGTCTGTATATCGCGCTTCCGCAGCTTTGAACTTACCCTCGGGTGCCAGGCCTTCTTCTTCAAAAGACTGACCACTCCAGAACAGGAGGCGCATGCAGTCTTTCAATTGGCTATAGCCTGTTACGGGGTTCCCCTCCAGAAACCATACGGGGTGCCTGTGCCATATTTTATGCTCTGCTTCGGGCAGGGCGCTGCATATCTCATTGTACAGCGTGTCGGCAATAGCCCTGTAATCTTCGGGCAATGCGTCGTGGTATGCTTTTATGTCTTGGTTCATTGTGGGTGGATTGATATGTAAGTTAATTATTTCTCCATGCTGTTCAGCACCACCTCCAGTTTGTCGAAGTTCTCTTCGTTTTTGTCGGGGGCGAACTTTTTTACTGACTCAATTCTTCCAAAGGATAACTTAGCATGACACCGATACCCTGCGGAACATCGGCGCCAGTAGGTCTTATTTCAATCTTAGTGTATTAGTAGCAGGTTACCTTTCATCAATTCTCTTTCAGCCTGGTATGTATATTGTATTTGGTAAAAGTATGTACCCATTTCCGCACTTACTCCATTATAAAAACCATCCCACCCCTTATGCACGTTATCCGTAAAAAACACTTCTTCTCCCCATCGATTAAAAATACGCAGCTGATAATGTTCTATTACCCCTATATCTCCTACCAGCCGGGCAATATCGTTATTCCCATCGCCATTGGGCGTAAAAGCCGATGGGAAAAAGAAACGGCAGTTACGTTCTGTCACTATAACAGTATCGGTAAGCGTATCACAAACATTATTTATTGTTAAGAAATATTGTCCCGGTTTTGTAATGCTGTACTCTTCAGTTGTGGCCCCATCTTGCCATAGATATTTGACACCTTCATGCGACCGGGATAAATTCGCAAGTACAAGCTCACCACCGTTGCATAGTTCTGCATCGGTACCTAAATCAATTTGCAGCGCAGGATATTGTGTCACGATTATTACGTCCGAATCGATACAACCTTCGTAACTGATGCTTAATTGATACATTCCTTT
>DATCSV010000248.1:0-6624 GCA_036568285.1 Flavipsychrobacter sp.
TGGAAGTGATGGTGGTGGAAAAAGAAGATCGCCATGGACACCTGCACCTGAGCCGCCGCCAGGCGCGCCAGAGCCGTGCATGGTTGAAGATCGTTGATTTCTACAAAACAGGCGAAGTGGTTACCGGTACAATTACCAGCAAAACCAAAGGCGGCCTGATAGTAGACGTGTACGGACTGGAGACATTCCTGCCCGGTTCTCAGATCGACGTGAAGCCTGTTACTGACTACGATCAGTACGTAGGTAAGACCATGGATTTCAAAGTGGTAAAGATCAACGAAGCTATACGCAACGCGGTGGTATCTCACAAAGCGCTGATAGAAAGCGACATCGAGCAGCAGCGTAGCGAAATCATCGGTAAACTGGAGAAAGGCCAGGTACTGGAAGGTACAGTTAAGAACGTTACTGACTTTGGTGCATTCATCGACCTGGGCGGTGTTGACGGCTTGCTGTATATCACAGATATCAGTTGGGGCCGCATCAGCCACCCGAGCGAAGTGCTGCAAAACGGCCAGTCGCTTAACGTGGTGGTGCTTGACTTCGACGATGAGAAGAAGCGTATCAGCCTCGGCCTGAAGCAACTGACCCCTCATCCTTGGGAGAGCCTGAGTGATGACATCAACGAAGGTGCTAAAGTAAAAGGTAAAGTAGTAAACATAGAAGATTACGGCGCATTCCTGGAAATCATGCCGGGTGTAGAAGGCCTGGTACACGTATCAGAGATCACATGGTCTTCTCAGCCAATCAACGCCAAAGAGTTCTTTAACATGGGCGATGAGTACGAGGCTGTAGTAGTAACGCTGGATAAAGACGAGCGCAAGATGAGCCTCTCTATCAAGCAACTGACAGAAGATCCATGGGATACTATCGAAAATAAGTTCCCTGTTGACAGCCGCCACAAAGGTGTAGTGAAAAACATCACTCCTTACGGTGTATTTGTTGAACTGGAAACCGGTATCGGTGGTATGATACACATCAGCGACCTGAGCTGGATCAAACGCTACAACCACCCTAACGAGTTCACTAAAGTGGGCGAGGAAATAGATGTAGTTATCCTGAGCATTGACAAAGAAGCCCGCAAGCTGGCCCTGGGTCATAAGCAACTGGAGGAAGATCCCTGGAATACCTTCGAAACTGTGTTCCCGATAGGCAGCACACACGAAGGACAGGTAACCAAGCGTGATGACAAAGGTGCTATCGTTCAACTGCAGTATGGCCTGGAAGCATTTGCTCCGGCACGCCACCTGCGCAAAGAAGACGGTGGTAATGTAGAGGTAGACGAAACACTGCCTTTTGTTATCATCGAGTTCGACCGCAACGACAAGCGTATTATGGTATCTCACAGTCGCATATGGGAAAAAGCTAAAGCGGATGAAAAAGACGCTGCACGCAAAGAGGCCGCTGCTGACGAAGAGCATACTAAGAAAGCTGTAAAGAACGTTCAGAGCAAGGTAGAAAAAGCTACGCTTGGCGACCTGGGCGCACTGGCAGAACTGAAAGAAAAAATGAAGAAAGCTGAAGACGATAAGTAATCAGTTGATTCATTAAAGCAATAAAAAAGTCCCGCACGATAGCGGGACTTTTTGTTTCTGCTAACCCTATGCTTACCTATTGCCTATTGTTTTGTAATTATTTGTGTTGCTATATGGCTGTCGTCTTCAATGGTCAGCAGGTATACACCGCTGCTCAATGCTGAAACGTCAAACGTTGGCTTGTAATTGGTTTGGCTGATTGTTCTGCCCGATATATCTGTTATAGTCATCCTGCCGGTACGTTCAGTAAAGTCACTTTTGATATTTACGATACCATTTGCCGGGTTAGGCCATACCTGTATCTCGCTTCTTTCTTTGCTGATGTTGCTGATGCTGGTATACACCGGCAACATTACCAGGTTGCCGCCGGTGGCAGTTGCTGCATATAAGCCAAATGCAGGACCGTTGCTGTTATTAGCGGGATTTAAGAAACCTGACGCTAAAACGGTAATCGCAGCTCCACCCAGGTTGAGCGACTGCAGGTTGGCCGAATAGCTTGCTACCTTGGTAGTACCTGCCTGGTCTGTAATATCCAGTACGTAGTTGTTTGTTGGCAGTTCCAGGTACGCATTTGCAAATGAACCGAAGGCTATGTCGTTAACCAGGGTATTGCCGCCCGCCTGTACATCCACTGTAGGTGCGTCTGTACTACCGTGCATTACCAGTACATCCGTATTAGCCCCTGTATTAGCGGTTTCGCGCGCACCGCCAAACACACTGAGCCTGAATGCCGGTGCAGGATTATAACCCATAGGACTAACAATACCGTTGGCCACTATGACATAAGTCTCAGCAGAATCCAATGTAGCGGAGAGATTGTAAATAGTGTCCGTTACGGACATACTATTAGCAGGAGCTATACCAATGTTCAGTTGCACGTTGGCGGGCAGGTCCAGGAAGCCTGTTGCTGTTCTAAACGCAAAGTTGTCTATAGCAAGGTTGCCGTTTACATATACGTCCACAGTAGCTGCAGCAGCATCCGCACAGTTATGTATAGCCTGTGCCCTTGCAAGTGCTTCAGGAGCCGTAGTTGGGAGAGGTACAAGCGCCCCGCCGGTAGCCAGTGCGACATATAATCCAAAGGCAGGGCCATTGCTGTTTGCTGCCGGATCCAGGAAACCTGACGCCACTACAACAGCTGCCGCACCGGTCAGGCTGAGCGAATTGAGCGGTGCCGAGTAGGTTTGCACCGTTTGTGCGCCTGTGGTGTTTGTCAGCCTGATGGTATAATCAGCAGTAGGCAGTTCCAGGTAGCCATTGCTAAAATCCCCGTATGCCACATCGTCTACCAGCGTTTCGATTCCGCTGCGTACATCTACTACCGGAGCATCGGTTGAGCCGTGAACAACCAGCAGGTCGGTATTAGCACCATTGCCTGCCACTTCGCGGCCCATGGCATAGATATCCAGGCCGAAGTCCGGCGCCGGGGAATAGCCGCTGCTGCTTACGATGCCATTAGCTACGGCTATATAAGTGTTATTTGCTGTGAGCGTAGTGGTAAGGGTAAAAATGGAATCTGCTTCTGAGGTGCTTGTTTTAGGAGCTATGGCTACTCTTATAGGAGTACCGGCCGTAACGTCCACAAACGCAGTTGCCGTTCTGAAAGCGAAGTCATTGAGTAGTAAACTTCCGTCCAGGTACACGTCCACCTCATCGGCCACCGCATCGGCACAGTTATGAATGATCTGCACACGCGCAGTCTGGGACATTGCAGCCGTCATTAACATACCTGATGTAATTGTCAATAATAGTTTTTTCATCACATATTGTCTTTTGGTTCATATCCGTAGACAAATAAGTTTGTTTAAAAGTTTGCCTATCAACATTAAACAAAACGATTTCTGACAAAACAATGACTTGCGTTTAAGACCAGTGGTTTTGCTGCTATAAAAACTTAAACATTCTTAAAAACCGGCGTGGTGTATTTAGGAGTTCCACAACTGTATATATAAACTTTATCTTTGATGAATAGCACTGATGAAAGTAAAAAGCAATTATCCGTACCTGCTGGTAGGCATAATAATAGCCGGCCTGATAGGCGTGCAGTTGTATTGGATCAATAAGACCATACAGGTGGAGAAGAACGCGATTAATCGTAGTCTTACCAACGACCTGGAGAAGATTGCTAATAATCTTGAAGAAAGCTCCTACTGCTTTGTACTGTATGCCAAAACGTACATCAATAAGGGAGAGGGCATATACCTGGTGAGACAAAAGCTGGATAGCAGCGGCAGATATCTTCCGCCTGAAAAAGGAGGTTTTGTTGATACTGTAAACATGTATAACTTCTTTACTTACGAGGGAGATACCATGTTCAGCAATTACCCCTCTATTGAGATGACACGCTTCGCCACTTCACTGGATGTGTCATTCAACTTTGCCATAGAAGGAGTAAAAGACCCCTCGCAATATGCTTTTCAGAGGTTGAGCGCAGATAACATGTCGCAGGCTTTTGACAACACCATGAAGATAGATACAGTGATAGACGCCGATGCGCTGGATGCGGAAATAAAAACGGTGCTTCAAAAAAACGGACTGGACACTATTTATGCTGCAGGTATACGGAAAGGCAACAACAGCCCATACCTGCTGCTAACGGACAGTACTGTACTCCCCATGGCGTATAAGGATGTCATAGAAGTGCCATTTTTCAATAATAATGTTACGGACCCGTACCTGCTGGTGGTAGGTGTACCCCAACCATTCAGCCGCATAGTCAGGTCTTTATCCGTGATGATGATATCGTCCGCTATCATTGTCCTGCTGCTGGTTATAGCGTTCGTGTACTTCGTACGCACCATCATCAACCAGAAGAAGTTGTCTGAAATGAAAAACATCTTTATCAATAACATTACACATGAGTTTCGCACGCCGATAACCAATATCAGCCTGGCAGTAGAGAACTGGCGCGAAACAAAAAAGAACCCTGAGTTCTACTATAACATCATCGAGGAAGAGAACCGGCACCTGGAAAAAAATGTGGAGCAAATACTGCAAATAGCAACGCTGAAGCACAATGGCATGTGTGCAAATCATAAAGAGGTGAACATGCACGACATCATACATAAGACTGTCAACAGCTTTACTATGCAACTGAATAATGTCAATGGAACGATATCACTCAACCTGCGTTCCGCCAATCCGGTACTGTATGCCGATGAACGGGAGATGCAGAATATGATGATGAATATGGTGGACAATGCGATAAAGTACAGTAAAGGCAGGCCCGATATAAAAATAACTACCTACGAAGAAGCGCAGCAATTTGTAATAGAAGTGGAGGATAATGGTATCGGGATTTCTACGCAGGTGCAGAAGCATATCTTCGACCGTTTTTACCGCCATACAAAAGGGGACAGGCACGATGTAAAAGGATTCGGGCTGGGACTGAGTTACGTAAAACACATTATCGAAAGCCACAATGGAGAGATACACGTGAAAAGCAAACAGGATAAAGGAACAACATTCACTATTTATTTGCCTAAAAACAAGAAAGCGTCATGAGCAGGATATTATTTGTGGAAGACGATGCCAACCTGGGCATGCTATTGAAGGAAAATATGGAGCATAAGGGCTTCGAAACCGTGTGGTGCAGGGATGGCGAAGAAGGTATTCGCGCATTCAGTCCGGGGCAGTTTAATATTTGTATACTGGACGTGATGCTGCCTCTCAAAGATGGTTTTGAACTGTCGAAAGCCATAAGAAAACTTGACCCCGATGTGCCATTTATATTCCTTACTGCCAAGAGCATGCACGACGACAGGATAAAAGGCTTTGAACATGGCTGCGACGACTATATCACCAAGCCTTTCAGTACACAAGAACTGTATATGCGTGTCAATGCGATATTACGCAGGTCGCAGCAGCACAACAGTACAAATAGTGGCGGCGAAAAAACTGGTATTTACCATATAGGCAGGTACCTGTTCGATTATACAACGATGTCGTTGGAAATAGGTGGGAGAACCGAGAAGCTCAGCGCAAAGGAATGTGAATTGATCTACATGCTGGCGTCTAATATCAACACGCTGGTGAACAGGGAAATAATACTCAAAAAAGTCTGGGGTAACGACGACTATTTTTCGGCCAAGAGTATGGATGTATACATAAGCAAGGTGAGGAAAAAGCTGAAAGATGACCCGTCCATCGAAATTTTGAATGCTTACGGCATTGGCTTCAAAATGATAGTGAATACTCCACAGGCATAAGCGCCCGCTCATATTTGCTATATTATTGGTAAATTGTCTGTAAATAGACACTACCGGCTTGCGGCCGGGTATACACTACTATATGAGCAAACGTATACTTAGATACCTTTTTATAATTTTCCTTTTTGGGTCGGGCAGTTTTGCATACGGGCAGGCAATAGTACATAAACCTGTATTACTGAAGCAGGGTACTATTAAAACTTACAACAACGTAAGCGAGTGGGCAGCGCGACAATCAAAATATCCCACACAGGTGTTCGTACAGTTTGCAAAATTGCCTTCTGCAAGCCAAAAAGAATCACTGGCTCAATCGGGCACAGAACTCGTTCAGTACATTCCTGAAAATACATGGGTGGCTATTGTCAGCAAAAAGGCAGACGCACAGGTATTGCAAAGTGCGGGCGCCATATTCGTGACTGATGTAAACCCCGGCTGGAAGCAGGGGCCTGCATTGCAGGAACAATTGAACACAGCACAGGAAATGCTGGAATTGAGTGTCTCCTTTCTCCCTGTTGTGGACGAGCCGGAGGCTATAGCTTTTATCAACTCCCTGGGCGGCAGAATAATTGCCAATCGTATTCAATCCATGGGTTATTGCAACCTGGCTATTTCAAAAAAAGATGCCCGGATATTGATTGACTGGTACGGCGTGAGTTATGCAGATGTGTACACACCCGATGCCCCCCTGAACCTGGATACTAAAACAATGTACCGTGGGAAAATAGCCTCAGCACCACCCGCATCGGGAGGATATGGGCTGACCGGGAAAGGTGTAACCATAGGTGTAGGAGACAATACTTCCGGCATCTTTCATGTGGATCTGATGGACCGTATCGTCAACTTTAACGCTATGGGCTATACTAACCATGGGGTGCACATCAACG
>DATCSV010000249.1:0-4868 GCA_036568285.1 Flavipsychrobacter sp.
AGTAGCCAGTTGCCCGAAAATAACTGCATTGATGACATCATTTCCGGTGAAAAAGGCTCGCTTTTATGTTGCTGCGCAGCCTGCATATAGCGGGCGGGCACAAAGTATGGAAATGCCTCCGTCATTGCCCTGATGCTTTCAGCGTCCGCATCATTTATATTCTGCGGTTCTTCCAGCATCTGCGTTACATACGATATGGATGATGATGTGATCATGTGCTCTATACTACGAAATCTCTTACCAATTTACGAAAGCTTTGTTGAAAATGTCGTTGGCAAGCTGGTCGCCTATTTCCTCTACTAATTTGCCCTCTACGCTCTGCAATGTCTGGTTAGCAGCAAAGTCGGCAAACCTCGTAAATGTTTCGGTAAAGTTAGCTTTTTCGTCTAACCTGTTTTTGAATTTTATTTGTATAGATATGGTCAGCCTGTTCTGCGATGCTGTTTGTGTATTCTGTACACCCGTTACACTTACGTTGTATTGGGTGATGGCGCCGCTGATATCATAGTCCGCTGTTTCCGTATTTACAGGCGATAGTCCGGTTTGCGATAGTATCCTGCTGCGTATCTTGGAAGTAAGTGCGGGGCTAAGGGTCGGCACCACGTTTCTCGCCCTGTTGTCTAACGTCCGTATATTAATGGTAGACCCCTGTATGCTGGCGCCGGTAAAACTGTACACACCGCAGCCTGCCATGGCAACGACGATAAAGGGCAGAAAAATCAATAATAACCTCTTAGCCATATTTCCTGTCTAAATTACTCTTTGATATCGTATTCTTTTATTTTTCTGTATAACGTACGCTCAGATATACCCAGTTCGCTGGCAGCATCGCGCCTGCGCCCCTTATGCTTCTTCAGGGCTTTTACAATGAATTCTTTTTCCCTGTCTGCCAGTAGCAGCGATTCCTCCACATCTTCATGATGCGACATGCTGTCGGCATGATGAATAACAATAGGGCCCGGTCCACCGGGAGTGCTGTAGGATGATACAGGTGGTTCTGCAGCGCTATAAGCGGGCACAATACCTTCCGTTGGGTCATGCTGTGTATAGCCGCGGCCGGCACTCATTTCATACAGCATTTTCTTCATGTCGGCCAGGTCTTTCTTCAGGTCGAAGAATAGCTTGTAGAGTATCTCCCTTTCGGTAGCGCTGTCGTATTGACTGCCACCTGCACCCGGGCTGGGTATCGGTATGCCTGCCGGCTGAAATACTGCTAGGCTGCGCGATGATGAGCCGTTGGGCAATACATTGTGCAGTGTTTCGGGTGTTATTTCTTTTTCAGTGCTGAGTACGGATAGTTGCTCAGCAATGTTTTTTAGTTCGCGTACGTTGCCCGGCCATGGATAAGCTACTAACATTTGCTGGGCCTCCGGCGACAACTGTATCGACTGTGTCCGATAGCGCTCTGCAAAGTCTGATGCAAACTTGCGAAACAACAGCGGGATGTCTTCCTTCCTGTCGCGCAGCGATGGCACGCGTATAGGCACGGTGCTCAAGCGGTAATACAGGTCTTCCCTGAATTTTCCACTCAGGGCAAATTCCAGCAGGTCTTTATTGGTAGCGGCTATTACCCGTACATCTGTCTTCTGCACTTTAGAGGAACCCACACGTATGAACTCGCCGGACTCCAGCACCCGCAGCAGGCGCGCCTGTGTGCCCAGCGGCAGCTCTCCTATTTCATCCAGGAATATCGTACCGCCATTCACCGTTTCAAAATATCCCTTTCGGGCGTCTACTGCCCCGGTAAAAGAGCCTTTCTCGTGCCCGAACAGTTCACTGTCTATAGTGCCCTCGGGTATCGCACCACAGTTTACTGCAATGAAGGGGTTGTGCTTGCGCGAAGACAGTGCATGTATGATGTTGGAAAAGGCTTCTTTACCCACACCGCTTTCACCCACTATCAGTACCGACAGGTCGGTATTGGCTACCTGCGCCGCTGTGCTCAGTGCATGGTTCAGCGCCGGCGAATTGCCTATTATCCCAAACCTGTTTTTAATGCTTTGTAATTCCATATTACACGATCCGCCGCAGGCGGACTTCGTTTTAGTTAATAATCTCCCCATTAGGGGTAGGGGGTACTATTTCCCCTATCAATGTTGCTGATGTCGCATTGTTCACCATCACCATCACATAGTCGCCTTTTTTCAGCTTGTGTTCCCCTTTAGGGAAAACCATCATCTTATTCTGACTATTGCGGCCGCACCAGTCGTTTTCGCTTTTCTTGCTGTCGCCTTCTATCAGTACCTCAAAGGTTTTGCCTATATCGTTTTTATAGCTCTCGCGGCTGTGGCTGTTCTGCAGGGTGATTATTTCTGTCAGCCTGCGCTTCTTCACATCTTCGGGCACGTCATCGGTATATCTGCGTGCGGCCAGTGTGCCCGGGCGCTCACTATAAGAGAACATATAGGCCATATCAAAACGGCATTGCTCCATCAGGTCCAGCGTTTCTTTATGCTCCTCTTCGGTTTCTGTGCAGAACCCGCTGATGACATCGGTACTCAAGCCGCAGTCAGGCATTATCTCGCGTATGCGTTTTACTTTGCTCAGGTACCATTCGCGCGTGTAGGTTCGGTTCATCAGTTGCAGTATGCGGGTGTTGCCGCTCTGCACTGGCAGGTGTATGTACTCGCATATGTTATGGTACTTAGCCATGGTATGCAATACATCATCTGTTATATCCTTAGGGTGCGATGTGCTGAAACGCACGCGCAGCAGGGGCGATATCTGTGCAACCATTTCCATTAGTTTGGCAAAGGTCACTTCCTCCAGGCTGCCATCCGGGCTATTGGAGGTATGGTAGTAACTATCCACATTCTGTCCCAGCAATGTCACCTCTCTGAAACCACGCTCAAACAAGTCCCTGCACTCGTTCACAATACTCACCGCATCGCGGCTGCGCTCCCGTCCACGGGTAAAGGGTACTACGCAGAAGGTACACATATTGTTGCAGCCGCGCATAATACTTACAAAGGCCGTCACGCCATTGCTGTCCAAACGCACGGGCGAAATATCTGCATAGGTCTCCTCACGACTCAGTAGTACGTTTACAGACTTCTGACCTGTTTCTGCTTCTGTCACCAATCCGGGCAGGCTGCGGTAGGCATCGGGGCCAACTACTATATCCACCAGCTTTTCTTCTTCCAGGAATTTTGCTTTCAATCTTTCAGCCATACACCCCAGCACACCTATCAGCATACCTGGCTTGTCCTCTTTCAACTGCCTGAATGTTTTCAGCCGGTTGCGCACTGTCTGCTCAGCCTTTTCACGTATCGAGCAGGTATTGATCAGTACCAGGTCGGCCTCGGTAAAGTTACCAGTTGCGCCAAAGCCCTGTTCGTGCAGTATAGATGCAACTATCTCGCTGTCGCTGAAGTTCATCTGGCAACCATAGCTCTCTATATAGAATTTTTTAGTGTATGCATTAGGATCTGCAGCAAAGGGGGCGTATGCCTCTCCCTGCCTGTTTTCCTCTATCACCTTTTCCAGGATGTCTGCCATATTTTCCGATTCTGTGGTTGGCAAAGATAGTGGCTTTGTATGGCTTTACCATGGTAATGAACCGTTAATATGGCAAATATGGCAGGGATTTGATTGCTGATGAAACCCCTTTTTAACAAGGAACAGTATATTCTTAAGACAGCTATTGGCAGAAATCACTTTTAATACTTTATTTTGAGCCCCTTTAGAATATTTGCATAGAAGAATGAGGACCTGGTATAGTCAAATGGATGGATTGCGCTTTATCGCTGTCAGCATGGTGCTGATAGAGCATTTTGCATATCAGGTGGGCAGTGCCATCCATGCAGGATATTTTGGCGTTGACCTTTTCTTCGTGTTGAGTGGCTTCCTCATTACCGAAGGGCTGCTGATGAACAGGGAAGGGGATGTACCAAGGAAAACGATTATCGGGCATTTTTATGTCAAGCGTTTTCTCAGGATATTCCCCATTTATTACCTCGTACTGTTCATAGCTATGTTCACCTATCCGGGCTTTTCTGATATTGCCCCTTACGCATTTACATACACCGTCAATTACTATCATTTCTTTACAGGCGAGCATCCTCCCGATGCGTTTTCCCATTTCTGGTCTTTGAGCGTGGAGGAGCAGTTTTACTTGTTCTGGCCATTCCTTATCATTTTTATCAGGGGGCGGAAAACGGTATTGTACAGCATATTGCTGATAATGGCTGCATCACTGGTGTACTTCGTTGTGTATCACGACTTTGTTATGTTGCAATCCCGCATGTTTTCGCTATGCTTTGGTGGACTGCTGGCTTATGTCAAGCTCTACCACGATTCGTACTACCGCCACAAGGTCAGCTCAAAAGGCTGGATACTCCTGGTACTGGCAGTGATAGTCTATTTCATTCAGCAGAATGTGGGTATCAGTATATTTTCTATGCTGCTGGTATACCTCGCCAGCAACAATGCCTTTACCGGTTATCTCAAAAGGATGCTGGAGCACCCTGCGGTATTGTATATAGGAAAGGTGTCTTATGGTATATACCTGTACCATAAACCCCTGGCGATAATACTCACCATCTATTTATTCGACCCCCTGTGGAAATCCATAGATTTCAGCTTTTTGCCCGCACTGCGGTATAACTCGTGGATAGTAAAATTACCGTTGTATTACGCCGCCACCGTAGGACTGGCTTACCTGTCCTACAGCTTGATAGAGTACCCGCTGCTAAAACTCAAAAAGCGCCTGAACGAGGGGAAGCCGACGGAACAACCGGCAGGCACGCTGGAGTAGGGGTATATGTCTACCATTAAGAGGGTTACCCGCATTTTTACTTATTTTTATCCTGCACACCATAGATACTACTATGTCAACAGGGAAAAGATTTAAAGTAGCGCTTTCATTT
>DATCSV010000250.1:0-8834 GCA_036568285.1 Flavipsychrobacter sp.
TGCATACGCCCGACCTTGTATTTTTAGATATTCATATGCCGGGCGAAAACGCTTTTGAGTTCCTGCATCGCATAGGGAGTTTTTCTTTTGAAATAGTTTTCGTAACAGCTTTCGACGACTACGCTATAAATGCCTTTAAGCTGAATGCTGTAGATTATATATTAAAACCTGTATATGTCGCGGAAGTTGAAGCAGCTTTGCAGAAGGCAAAGGAGAAGCTCCTGCATAAAAAAATAACCCTTAAAGATTCTGCGTTCTTCAGTAGAATATTGCAACAGGTTTATAATAAACAAAGTCTTGATCAATTCTCCTTCAGGGACAACGGCACCGTACACGTGGTGCCATTTAAAGATATAATTTATATCGAGGCCATGGGTAGCTACACTCGGGTGTTTTACAGAATTGATAACAGGGAGAAGACTTTTACTATGAGTCACTCACTTTCCGAGTATGAACAATTATTGCCCGGTGAGTTGTTTTACAGGATACATAAGTCGTACCTGGTAAATAGGATGCATGTTTTGAATGTATCGAAAAGTGGTACCCCCGCTACGTTGTTAAGTGATAGTAGAATGCTGCCGGTAGGGCGGCGTAGGTTGGCCGGGTTTCTTTCTTTCCTTAATGGTTCTATGTTGATATGAAGGCAGGTAGGTGGTATGCATTATATCTCATTTGTTGCGTGGCTACTGTGTCAGCGCAAGAGCCTGTATTTCTGCACTATACTACGGACGATAAATTACCGGGAAATATGGTGTACGACATCTATCGCGACACAGAAGGTTTTTTATGGTTTGGTACTGACAATGGTGTCGCAAGGTATAACGGAATAGAGTTTGAAGCCTATTCAACCGCAGATGGCTTGCCTGATAATGATATCTTCTATTTTAAAGAAGATTATCATAAACGCATGTGGGTCAGCACCTATAATGGCGAGTTGTCTTATTATGAAAATGGCAGGTTCTACAATGCCGGTAGTAAAGAGTTTTTAAAACTGCCATTTACCCCATCCGATATTAAGTTTATAGCCCTGCATCAGGACAGTAGTCTTTCTTTTAGTTTCATGAATCAGCCTCACCATTTTGTGAATATTAAGGAAAATGACCTGAGGATAATTGATGTTAAGTATCAGGAAGAAGTACTTATCCTGAATATAATAAAATTCCGGTCGGGTAATTACCAGTTGGTTACTCACGAAAGCAAAGTTCTTATTGATAGCAATGGGAATGTGTTGGAGGTTAAGCGGCATAAAGACAATGAAGAATATCTGGCGTCTTACGGGCACGACTCTGTATATCTTTTCAATGATAATGGGATATACAACCGGTATGGTGATCTGGCATATCGATTTACAGGAAAAAATGACAGAATAATAAGAATCTTTTTTTGGAACAAACTGCCCTTTATTGGAACAGATAAAGGACTTATTATAGGTGATAAAACTTATTTGGAAAATGAAAAGATATCTTCAATTACCAGGGACATAAACGGTAATTTTTGGATTGGCACATTGGGTAATGGTGTCTTTAAGCTAAAGAGCAATTACGGACAATATTCTTATTACAAGAATATTTACGAGGGTAAAGCTACCTGTAGTTATAATACTCGAGACGGTTTGCTGTTCGGTACTTCGGCAAACAAGTTTTATAAAATAATTAATGGAGTGCCTTTATTCATTTCCGGAACAGATGCAAAGTCCTTAACTGGCAAGCAATACATTGATAGCACATTCTTTTATTCTTTTACTGGCGATAAATTGTTTGCCGTAAGTCATACCGGGGACAAGAGGATTCAGAAAAGTATCAATTGTCTTACCGGGAGTTCTTTAAAGACAATAATCGTGAACGATAGCATAGGCTATTTCCAATACACCAGTGATATTTATTCTGCGAATTATAGTATGGCTGGTAGCCCGGAACATCATCTCTTTCAGTCTGATACCCGGATTTTCCATATGGATGGTGATGTAAACGGTAATGTGTGGTATACAACAAAAAAAATGTACAAGATAGTTGACAAACTGCCTGTACATCAGAAACAATTTGATGAGTTGTCGCTAAAATGGTTTAAGTTTTTTAACGGTATATTTATTGGCGTCACTCAAAATAGCCGGTTGATAGTGAGTAACGGCCCGTCGGATACAAGGTTGGCATATACGTCTATAAAAGATACCTGCATATGGAACAACGCATATCAGATTGATGATGATCACCTCCTTTTTAGCACAGATGGCTTGTATCGGCTTATGACCGTATATCCATCCACAGGGGATAGTATTAGTTACTCTATGACAGTACTGGCAAATGATTTCCTTCCACGAGATGTTGAACATGTGGCTTCTGACGGTAAGCAAGTATTCTTTTTTAAGGATGGTGTTGTATTCACGGTTGCTGCCAAAGAACTTTTTTCCGTGGCAAAGCCGCCGGTAATTGCGGACGTTGTATTCCAGACAGGAAAAGGATATTATAATACACACAGGCCTGTTAACATTACACACGCAGAGGCCGAAAATATCCGGCTAAGTATAAACGCGTTATCGTTTGACAGCAAGAGTCCGGTTTATCAATACTCTATCTCCAAAGACGACGAAAACGCCTGGAATACCGTACGAACCAAAGATTTAAACATATCAGCTATTGGATATGGAGGCTATAAAATAAAAGTACGGGCAGTTATACCTTCTGGAATACCTGGTGAGACGTATGTTGTGGCCGTTAATATTCTAAAGCCATTCTACCTGCAATGGTGGTTCCTTATATCAGGTATTATTGTGGTAGCTGCTATGGTATTCATTGGGTTTCGATTAAGGATACACTACCTGCTCGACAAAAGGGAGAGAGAGCATGCTATGAAAATGAGAATTGTAAAATCGGAATATACAGCGCTGAACGCACTGATGAATCCTCATTTTATTTTCAACAGCCTCAATAGTATCCAAAGCTTCATAAACAAAAGCAATAAAGCCTCAGCTAATTTGTATCTCGATCTTCTCTCGAGGCTGATGCGGCAGAACATGCATAATGTTTCAAAAGACGTAATACCGCTGAACGAAGAAATAGAATTGGTACGTAATTACCTCCAGCTCGAGAAAATGAGGTTCAACGATAGGTTTGAATATACTATAGAAGTACAGGAAGATATCGACGATACAGATATATTCATACCCCCACTGCTGATACAGCCGCTGGCTGAAAACGCCCTGAAACACGGGTTGCTTGCCCGCAATGCAGGAGATAACAAACTATGGATTAGAGTGGGGTTGAGACAAAGTAAATTAGTAATTGAGCTGGAGGATAACGGTGTGGGTTTCCAGGCGGGTGCCGTTCCCGTAGGGCGTAAAGACGGTCACAAGTCTTACGCGCTATCCAATATTTACACCCGCATATCCCAGTTGAATGAATTGCATGGAGATGTTATCCGGCTGGACATCTTCAGTGGCAATAAGAATACCGGCACCAGGATTGAAATCGTAATGGATGTAGATAAGCTTGCTACTCCCGTTAACTACCGTTCCTAAACAGATTGCTACCGTTCGTTAATCATAAGAGCGAAGAAAGTGTATTGCTGGATAGATTCGCTATGCAATCAGTCTAATCACTTTAAAACGTTTTTTATGAAAACAATTCGCTCGCCTGCTTCCTTCCAGCACTTCCGGTTAAAATTTTCTTCTAAAAAATCCAATAAAAAATATACATATGAAAAAGATCATCTCATTATGCTTTCTCTTAGCGTTGGCATTCACATCACAGGCCCAGCTTGTAAATAGCCTGAATTTCAGTACAGGTTACGATAATGTCTCCGGTACTACGATTCCGCTTGGCCAGCAAGACCCCGAGTGGCTCATTACAGCGCTTGGCGCACCTTTTGCGCCTTCCGCCAGCTATCCCTACGGTGCATACGTCCAATCTCCCTGGGGGCCGGGCTATTCCTCTCCTCCTACAACACCTGCAGGTACTGAATGGGTTTCGTACAGTCCCAACTCCATGTCAACCGGTGAATACGATGATATAGGTGGCACAATAACGTTACAGTATAATTTTGAAACCTGTTCTGAAGACTATATCAGTTTTAGTGCTGTTATAAGAAGCGACAACGGTATTACTGATCTGCGCGTAGACGGTGTTTCGACAGGGTTTACACAAAACGTAATGAATAACAATTGGATGACAGGTAGCTCATTCACATATGCAAACACGCTGCCTGCAGGCATGCATACAGTGGAGGTAGATGTGAAAAACGTAGGTGTTACCCAGCCGAATAATCCTGCTGGCTTGAATGTAGATGGAAACATTACTTCGGTAAACAATTCAATTATAGACAGGGCAAACTATCCTGATTATACTTGTTGTAATGCACACTTCACCTATTGCTCCGGCACGCTGAATCCTTACCAGTTTGATTTTAGTGCTGTAGATCCTTCTCAGCCCGGAAACTACGAATGGTATGTCAACGGCGCGCATGTGGGTAGTGGTGCTATGTTCTCTTATGTTTTTGCTGGACCGGGCAGCTACCAGGTTTGTATGTCTTTCTTCAACCCTGCAACAGGAAGTGAATGTATGCAATGCATGTACATTTGTGTGCCTGATAATCCGATAGGTGCCGGTGAGGGCAGCCAAAAAATTGGTCGGCAGACAAATATAAATACAAGTTATGGGAATAGTGCGCTGGAAGTGGCCAAGGTATATCCTAATCCGGCTAGTTCGGAGATAAATGTTGAATTCGGCAAGCAAACTAACGGGAAGGTAAGTGTCAGGGTATTCGATATGATGGGTAAGGTTGTGCTGGATAATAATGTTACTCTAAAGCAAGGTCAGCAAAAATTGACTCTTTCAGCAGGTAGCTTACCTGCAGGCTTGTACCTGCTGCATATATCCGATGGCGTAACTGTGATCAAAGAACAGGTGGTGATTGAAAAATAATCTCTCCTGAAATGAAAACCTGGGGCCGTCTCAACATTTTGTTGAGGTGGCCTCTTTGTTGTTGCCGCAATTTCCCTCCGGGATTTTAACTACTGATTTTCAAAGGCTGATTTCTCTCCGCATGATATGGGTTATGTATAAACCCCTCACCCGATACCCTCTCATTCCCAACTCCTATTATATAATAAATTTTGCTGTTAAAAAGATTATGGGTATCTTTGCATCCATATTGGCCTTCTGCCATCGCATTTTCTGATCTGCATTCACACTACTTTTCAGTTTCCGCTTTTTCAGTAGTCCATTTGCTCAAAACCGCCCGTAGATAACTGCTTCCGGATGTTCCGGTACTGAATCTATATGCGTATTCAGGAAATTTTATAAACTAACAATGACATTTAAAGAATTAAATATTATAGACCCGATACTCACTGCATTGCATGATGAGGGCTATACCAATCCCACACCTATCCAACAGCAGGCTATAATGCCCGTAGCAGAAGGTAAAGACCTGTTAGGCTGTGCCCAGACAGGTACCGGCAAAACAGCGGCTTTTGCTATTCCTATATTGCAGTTATTGAACAATAACCCGCAAAGAGGCACAAGAAATATAAGGACACTGATACTGACACCTACTCGCGAACTGGCTTTGCAGATAGACGAGAGCCTGGCCACTTACGGTAAAAACCTGCGCCTGAAGCATACAGCTATATTCGGCGGTGTGCCGCAGGGCAAGCAAACCAGGTTGTTGCAGGCCGGTATTGATATATTAGTAGCTACTCCCGGCCGCTTGCTCGATTTAATGCAGCAAGGCTATGTACGTTTGTCAGGTATCGAAATATTTGTACTGGACGAAGCCGACAGGATGCTGGATATGGGTTTTGTAAATGATGTGAAGAAGATAATTGCCAAGCTGCCGCAACAAAGGCAAACCTTATTTTTCTCCGCTACTATGCCACCTGTAATACAGAAACTGGCAGACAGCATACTGAAAAACCCGGTGCACGTTAAGGTTACACCCGTTTCTTCTACAGCAGAGTCTGTTACACAGTCAGTGTACTTTGTAGATAAAAAGCAAAAGAAGCATTTACTTACGCACCTGCTGAAGGATTTCAATTCGTCATCCAGGTCGCTGGTGTTTACGCGTACCAAGCATGGTGCCGATAAACTGGTGAAAGAACTGCACAAAACAGGTATCAACGCTGCTGCTATACACGGCAACAAGTCGCAGAATGCCCGCCAAAGGGCGCTGAGCGATTTCAAAAGCAACCATATTTCAGTACTGGTAGCTACAGATATAGCTGCGCGTGGTATTGATATAGATGAACTGCCTTATGTTATCAACTACGAGCTGCCCGAGGTGCCTGAAACATATGTACACAGGATAGGCCGCACAGGCAGGGCGGGCAACGCGGGTACTGCTATATCTTTTTGCGATACAGAAGAAATGGCAGACCTGAAAAGCATACAAAAACTGATTGGATTTAAAGTGCCGGTTGTAGGCGGTCATCCTTTCAGCCACTAATTAAAATTTGACAACAATTATTAACAAAAACGAAATAATACATGGGCGAAACATTTTCTAAAAGAGAAAAACAAAAACAGAAGATCAAAGCAAAGCAGGACAAAGCGCAAAAGATGAAAGAGCGCAAAGAAAGCAGTTCTAAGAAAAGTTTTGAGGACATGCTGGCGTATATAGATGAGAATGGAAACCTTTCGGCTACGCCGCCAGATCCTAAAAAAATGAAGTCAATACCTGTTGAGGAAATCTCTTTAAATGTTTCAAGGCAACCTTCGGGCGATGAGGATACAGATCCGGTAAGGACCGGTGTGGTTACCTTCTTTAATGGTGACAAAGGCTATGGTTTTATCGAAGATGCTAAGAATAAGGAGAGCGTCTTTGTACATATTAACCAGGTTAACTTTCCCATAAAAGAAAGGGACAAAGTAACCTTCGGGATAGAATTCAATGCAAGAGGCGCAAGTGCTGTTAACGTGCAAAAGGAGGCTTAAGGGCTAACGGGTACGGATTCAGCTTTGTTCTCAACACTATACCGGCATACCATTTTTTGTATGGCGATGATATTTTTTAAGCATCTTAAAAAAACGGATTATGGTAAAAGAAATGTTGATACCGTACACCATGTATAATGGCGAAAGTACAGTGCAAATACCCATCTCTTACGAGCTGCTGAAAGAAGGTGATATATACACAATATGTTGCACTATCGACCAGAAGACGGAGTATAAAATACCAATGTGGTTGCGCCCGTTCAAGTTTGAGATAAAGTTTAGCTATACTAACAATGTTTGCGAGACTTTGTACAGCGATTACGAGAACGTTGCCAATCTCGATTCTTCTCTTTTTATAGATAAGGTCAACAAAGATATTGTGGCTTCGGAAAGCGAATTCAAAGTTAAGACAAAGGGTAAGGCCTTAGCTAATTAATACCTTTAGCCGCAAAGGTTGTATCAAAATATATTAAAATAAAAAGCAGGGCCATAAGCCCTGCTTTTTATTTTAATGTTGATTGTCCGTTATTCCTTTACAAACTTTCCCCTTGTTATGGCATCTCCACTTTGTATTTCGTACTGGTATACACCCGGCACATATCCTGAAAGCTGCACCTGCATAATACCCCCTAAGTTACTTTTCAATTCATGCTTACCAACTATCCTGCCAGCCATGTCGTAAATGTGTAGGGTCGCCACATTACCTGTCCCTTTGCCTGGTTTGATGTACAATATATCCTTTGCAGGGTTAGGGAACACAATGAAAGTATTCCGGCCATTCGCCAATCCGTCTATATCGGTAGGCGTATTTTTTAGCCGCAGGTTGTCAATGTAGAGTGTACTGCCATCAACGGGCATGGCGGTATAGTCCGATGATGCGAAATAAACTACCATACCTGCCGGTGAGGTAGATAATTATATCGGTACTTCAAAATAGGCATAGCTGCTGGCAGGGTAAAGTTTCTGAAGAATGCCGCTGCCAACAGGCATAAAATTAGCATCAAAAAATGCTACGTTCAGTATACCATAGTCCGAACCGGTAGTAACATACTTATAGTAGCCTGTTAAAGTGTCCACTGTTTTAGTGAAGGGCATTCCGGGAATCTGGTTCGGCATCCCTAACATGATTGAGCCTTCGTCTATGTACCCGGTACCGTCATCTTTCGATACGAGTTTTGCAGCGTAGCTGCCAGAATAGTTATCAGTTGTTTGGGTCACCTCTCCAAGTCCATTATTAACCCAACCATTCGGATTGTCAGTACTTTGTGCCGTCCAGTCTTCAAAATCACCGTCTTGCAAGGCGATGTTCATTATATTATCTGAAAACGAAAGGGCATCCAGTTCCAGCCAACTTCCCGCTTTGGGGGTGCTGTTAATTGCATTACCGGATATCGCCGCCAGGATTATGGTATCTGGCGCTTGCGACATGGCCGGGATTGGTAGGTTGAAACTGGTGAACGTTGCCTGGCTGCCTGTTATTGGGTACATAGTATCGGAGATTATATTGCCACTGTATTTAAACTTTAGGATGATCCACGCTGTATCACCCGAGGAAATATTATACCTATAGTCGCCATGAAATTGGGTAGCCTGGAATGTGTAAGGCATGCCGCCATCGCCGCTGATAGGGTCGTCGCTGTTGGAAAAGAACGCAGCTGCTGTATCTGTGCCTGAAACCATTGTTTCCAGTCTTATTGCATAGTTTGCGGATGTGCCGGTTACCTTGCTCACATTGGCAAATCCATAAGAAGACAGGGTATAGAAGTTAGAATGGTCCCATTTGTCCGGATTGTCGTAATTGATATTGGTCCAGTTTTCAAAGTCTCCGTTCGGGAGCAATATAGGTTGTGCTTGTGCAATAGTGCAGGTCAATAGCATTGATAAGGGAAACAGTAGTTTTTTCATAAA
>DATCSV010000251.1:0-6464 GCA_036568285.1 Flavipsychrobacter sp.
TGAAACTGGTATTTATCAATGTGTACGGCCTTAGGGAAGATCCGTTGGGTTTATATATTGATTCTTTCAAGATATACAGCAAGCAGGAAATAAAGAATACTTTTTATAAGAAGCTGAAAAACTACTACAAAACCAGCAACAACGTCAATGCTTTATTTTACGCTGTTTTTGTTTTGCTGTGGGTAGTGTATTTTTTATTCAAGTTGCAGTAAAAGTCGATGGATGCGTTAATTTTGCAGGCTTAAATATGGCTTTGGCTAATCAGCAAATCAACATACTGGCAATAGAGTCTTCCTGCGATGACACCTCAGCGGCCATTGTCAGCAATGGTAAGGTATTGAGCAACCTGGTAGCTACCCAGAAGGTACACGAACAATATGGCGGTGTGGTACCCGAAATGGCATCGAGGGCGCATATGCAGAACATAGTACCGGTGGTGGATGTGGCATTACAGCAGGCGGGCATATCTAAAGACGAATTGACTGCGGTCGCGTTTACCCAGTCGCCAGGGCTGATAGGCTCACTGTTGGTAGGTGCATGTTTTGCTAAATCATTTGCCCAGGCATCTGGTCTGCCCCTTTTGGCGGTTCATCATATGCAGGCGCATGTGCTGGCGCATTTTATTGACGAGCCTCATCCGCAGTTCCCTTTTCTGTGTCTTACCGTTTCGGGCGGACATACACAGATAGTGCTTTGTCGCAGCCACCTGGATATGGAGATCATAGGTGAAACGCAGGATGACGCTGCGGGCGAAGCATTTGACAAAACAGCAAAGATGCTGGGGCTGCCATATCCCGGCGGTCCCCTGGTAGATAAGTTGGCGCAGACAGGCGATCCGCATAAATACAGATTTCCGGTTTCTGACATAAAAGACTACGGATTTAGTTTTAGCGGGGTAAAAACGGCAGTACTCTATTTCCTGCAAGAACAGAAAAAAGCCAACGCTAACTTTGTAGAAGAGAACATAAATGATATTTGTGCCTCAGTGCAGCATACCATCATCAAAACCTTATTAATAAAATTTGAACAGGCGGCAAAAGAATATGGAGTACAGCAACTGGGTATTGCCGGTGGCGTTTCTGCCAATAGCGGACTGAGAGCGGCTTTCGCGGATATGTGCAGTAAGAATGGTTGGGCGGCACATATTCCACAATTTCAGTATTGTACTGATAACGCCGCTATGATAGGCATCACGGGCTACTATAAATACCTCCAGGGTGATTTTGCTGATATGAGTGTGAGCCCGACAGCAAAAGCAAGCTGGCAATGAGCAACAGCTATTTCCGGTTCAAACAATTTACCATTCACCAGGACAAGTGTGCCATGAAGGTATCTACTGATGCCTGCATAGCGGGGGCGTGGACTACTTTACCTCAAGGTACAAAGCGTGTATTGGACATTGGTGCCGGCACAGGTTTGCTTACTCTCATGCTGGCGCAAAAGAATCCTGACATAATTATTGATGGCATAGAGCTGGATGCAGCGGCTGCTACGCAGGCCATGGAAAACGTGAATTCATCGCCATGGGGAGAAAGGATTAATTTAATACAAGCTGATGCAACCGTATACCCTTACATTTATACTTACGATTTTGTCATCGCCAATCCACCGTTTTTCAACAATAGCCTCCTGGGTGACACGGCGCAACGGAATATGGCACGGCATACCTTTTCACTCAGCTATCAAAACCTCTTTGGTATAATTGACAGTTGCCTTAACGCTTCAGGCATGGCAGCAATACTGTTGCCTCATACTGAGCATGGCCATTGGGAACAACTACTGCTTGATAACGACTGGTCTATAGTGAAAAAGCTGCTGATACATCCCGTTGAAGGGAAGCCAGCTAACAGGGTGGTGAGTATATGTAGCCGTATCAGCAATATAACTCCTGTTGAGGAACACCTGGATATCAGGAATGCTGATGGCGGCTATACGGAATCATTCAATCGCATGATGTCTCCTTATTACCTGGATAAGTAGTTAAATCTGGTCTTCATCCATGTCTATAGCACGGATAATCTTGTTCTCTACCAGCGCCTTATGATAGATGGAATGTTTTACATATTTCCTTGTCATGAAATAAGATATGGCGGTAACTATCATAAGCGGTATGAATAATGTATAACCACCGGTTATTTCTGCCAGCAGGAATATGGCGGTAAGGGGGGCATGCATTACTCCTGCCAATACTGCTGCCATCCCAGCCACTATGAAATTTGGCGTTTTTATGCTGAAATATTGGGTCAAGTTAACGATATAGGAAAACAAAAAGCCCGCTACTCCGCCTATGATAAGTGAAGGAGCAAACACCCCTCCATTGCCCCCGGCGCCGGTGGTGAGTGCTGCGCTTACTGACTTAAGTAGAATGATAAGAATACACATACCAATAATTGCCACATGGGTATTGCCGAATTTATTGAGGAAAGAGTGACCGGTAAGGGCCTGTGTTTTGCCATTGAGTAGAGCTGTGACCAATGAATACCCTTCGCCATACAATGAAGGGATGACAAAAATAAGCAGGCATAGAGGAATACCTCCCTTTAGCCATGTACGCGTATTTAGCTCCATTTTGGAAAACCTCCCTTCAATTGCCTCCACGACGTTAGTAGTGTACACGGACAACAAACCACAACCAAGACCCAGTATGATATAGAACGGGATAGAAGCAATATCCCATTCTACTATATTATATACAAAGAATTTTTCTGCATACAATACTTGCGACACAACGGTGGCTGTGGCAGTAGAGATAAGCAATGGGATGAAGAACGGGATGTTAAAATCAAGCAATAATACTTCCAGGGCGAAGATAATGCCTGCGATAGGGCTGTTAAAGATAGCTGCGATGCCACTGGCCGCACCACAGGCCAGCAGCAGGGTAGTGTCACGGTACGACAGCCTGAGGTCTCGCGCAGTATTTGAACCGATGGCACTACCCGTAGCCACAATGGGAGCCTCCAATCCTACCGAACCGCCCATAGCAACAGTGACGGCAGATGTGAGGATATGACCGAATGTATGTTGTATGCCAATCCGGCTTTTTTCAGTTAAGATGCTCTTAAGTATAAATCCTACCCCCCTGCTCAGCCGACCCTTAAAAATGCGCTTCAACAATATGAGGGATATACCTACGCCTATCAGGGGGAAAATTGCTGTGAGCCAGTTACTATTCAAAAAATCATTCAGCCGTGCTGCCTGGTGTTCCACGAAGCCCACTAATAATTTTAAGAATACGGCGGCCAGGGCAGACAGAAGACCTATTATGAAACTGATAAGTATAATAAAATTTCTATGGCGAACATATTTCGTCCTTATTTGTTCGAGCTTTATCAGTAATCTTCCCCAGTCTTTCCTATAGATAGTCATTTACCTTGAATAAGAGTTTCGCCAAAAATACTGTACTAGTAACTTTTACCAAGTTAATAATACAAAATAAGCATTTTAAATGAAATACATGTTATTTAATTGTATTATGTGTGCAGTGCAGAATTTCAAATTAGTTAATATCGCCAGTTTAATCTGTGATTTTTTTAAACTACTTTTGCACCCGATATGGTTTATCAGAAACCAGTATCAGTATAGATTTTCAGAGGGTTATGTGATATCGTAAAGGTTTGTATGCAGTTGTCGCCAACTTCGTACTCAACCTTTTCTTATATTGGTATTGTATAATAATTATATAGTTAATGGAAAATAACACTGCTAACAGCACGAATCTTAATACCGAAAACACAAATGAGACTGAAGGTAGTGTTTTAAACCTTAAGTGGATATTTACGACCCTGTTAGCTACATGGCCCTGGTTTGTTGCTAGTATGGGTCTTGCTTATATTATCGCTTTTTTGTATCTCAGGTACACTACCCCGGTTTACCAGGTAGGCAATGAAATATTGGTTGAAGACAGCCGAAGTGGCATGAATATTTCGGATGAATCACAGATATTATCTGAATTGGGATATGGTAAGAGCAGTCGTGATAACATCAACAATGTCATGCGCACCTTCAAAAAAGCTGAGTTGATGAAAGGTGTTGTTGCGAAACTGCGACTCAACGTGCGGTATTATGAATATGGCAGGTTTAAAACAACAGAATTTTACGATAACAATCCGTTTTTGCTCCAGGCTTCAGATTCCCTTTTGGCAGCCATAACAGGCAGTTATTCATATGTCTTTGTTTTCAACAATGACGGGAGCTTTAAATATAAGGAGAAGGGAACCGACAAATACATAACCGGTGGGCTGGGCAAGGAACTCAAATTGCCTTTTGGCACGGTAGCAATCTCCAAGACAGGCTATCCCTTGCATTATGGCGCTGAATATGAGTTGAGCGTAACCGACCAGATGAGTTCAGCAAGGGTTTTTTTAGGAAATGTGTCGCTCGACAAGCCTGATAAAAATGATAATTCGGTAAATATATACGCAGTTGATGTATTGCCCCAGCGAGGTATTGACCTGGTTAACACACTTGTTAAGGTGTACATGGTGGCCAATGTGGAAGAGAAAAACCGAAAGGCAGATAACGTAATACAATTTATAAACGAGCGTATTGTAAGTGTAGAGAGTGAACTGGGTGAAGTGGAAGAAGGCATCGAGGAGTTCAAAAAGGAATACAATTTTACAGCTCCTGAGACCCAGTCGGAATTGCTGCTGAGTAAAACCGACGCTTTTTTTAAAGAGCTGTCCGAGTTAGAAGTAAGGTTAGAGTTAATAAAGGCCCTGGAGGATAACGTAAGGCTGGCAGCGAGGAATGACCAATTGGTCCCTACCACTCTTTTTATTGACAATGAATCATTGAATGACGTACTGTCGAGATATAACGCGCTATTGTCAGAGCGCGAGAATATGGAAGAACGCTTCAATGATGAAGCACCGCAGATAAAAGCAGTCGATAAGGACATTGCGCGTGTAAAAACCCTTATTGAAAACAACTTAGCCTCTATTAAGGAAGGGTTAGGTGTTAGGATTAAAGAACTGCGCCAAAAAACGGGGCAGGTAGATCAGCAGATAAGGCAGGTGCCTAAGAAAGAAAGGTTGTACCTGGAGCAACAAAGGCAACAATCTATCAAACAGCAGCTTTATCTTTTGCTATTGACTAAAAGAGAAGAAACAGCTGTGACGAAGGCTGCAACCACGGCGAATGTTACGGTGTTGAACGAGGCAAGAAATCTGGGGGCAATCTCCCCCAATGCCGGGAAGATAAAAAACCGTGCGTTGTTGATAGGCTTCCTTATCCCCATGGTTTTCTTCTCTGTAAGAAGGTTGCTGAATAACAAAATTATCGCTAAAAGCGATATTGAAGCTAGTTCTGATATTCCGGTTTTGGCTGAAATTGGCCATTACAAGGAAGAAGAAAGCCAGGTGGCTGTCAAGAGGAATAGTAACACGGCTTTGGCTGAGCAGTTCAGGGCTCTAAGAACGAAT
This sequence comes from Flavipsychrobacter sp., assembly GCA_036568285.1. Classification (GTDB taxonomy): domain Bacteria; phylum Bacteroidota; class Bacteroidia; order Chitinophagales; family Chitinophagaceae; genus UBA5543. The sequence continues at coordinate 5,421 of DATCSV010000251.1, forward strand.
CTGCAATTCTTGCTTCCCAATCCTGAAGACAAAACCATACTATTGACTTCGAGTATGAGTGGAGAAGGTAAATCATTCGCAGCAATCAATCTGGCGATGACCTTCGCTATCTCAGGGAACAAAGTGGTATTGATAGAATTTGACCTTAGGAAACCTAAGATATCGAAACACCTGGGAATAGACAGGTCGACAGGTATATCTGGCTATGCTATTGGCCAGTATGCGCTAGATAAGATTATTATTCCCTCGGGTATTGACGATAACCTCTTTGTTATACCCTCCGGGCATATTCCGCCAAATCCTGCGGAGATGATGATGATGCCCAAAGTAGATGAAATGTTTGAGAAGTTGCGTGAACAATTTGATTACATTATAGTAGATACGGCCCCTGCCGGCCTGGTAACGGATGCTGTATTGCTAAATCGTTTCGCCAGCACATGTCTCTACATTGTACGTCAGGGATACACGTTTAAGCAACAAATACAATTGGCAAACGACCTGAAAAGGACCGGGAGGATACCCAAGATAAACTTTGTAATTAACGACGTTGTGCACACCAGGGGATATTCCTACGGCTATGGTTACGGCTACGGCTACGGTTATGGCTACGGTTATGGATATGGCTATGGTGAGCATGGGTCTGGCTATTATCAGAAGGAGAAAACATTTATGGATAGAATAAAAGGCATGTTTAAAGGCTCTGGGAACTCCAGGAAGAAATCAAGATAACTATTGCCTTTTTCCGCGGCTCCCGCCGATGCCTTTTTGCTCCATAAATTTTTTATGGGATAATATCTATAGTACCTATTGACAAGTCGTTGCACATACTCTGTGTGATTGACAATGGCGAAGCCGTTTTTAAAAGTCGCGGGCGAGCAACAGAAGAACATGTCAATGAAGCGCATACTTTTCCTTAATCTTACCACTTTCTCAAAGACAGGGGGTATTGAGCGCTTTAACAAGTGCTTTTTAAAAGCCCTTTCGCAATTGGATGAGCAGAAGCAGACTAGTAGTTGCTCCTATTCAGCTTACGACAGCGATTCT
>DATCSV010000252.1:0-3603 GCA_036568285.1 Flavipsychrobacter sp.
CAGCAGTATCAAGATTTATCCAAACCCAACTTCAACAGTTTTGCATGTGGAAGGTGTTGAGCCCGGCAGTACTATTGAGCTGATAGACGTACTGGGGAGGCAATGCACAACCCGCCAACTATCTGGGGGTACGGTGGATGTAAGTGGTTTAATTCCGGGCGTGTATGTAGTGCGGGTGAATGGTGTGGTAGTAGAACGGGTGGTGAAGGAGTAGGGTTCCCCCGACCCCCTAAAAGGGAGCTCCAACAGCACAAGGCTCAATTGTCTTTAACTTGTCCCGATAGTTATCGGGATGGTTGATTAATTGCTATACCATGATTAACACCATATATAGCACACAATCATCAATCATAAATCACAAATCCTCAATATCCTCCGGATACTGAAAAAACTCTGACATAAAATTAAATACCCTTATACTTTTTGAACGAAAAACAAGTACCTTTGCGCAAATTTTAAGGCAAAGTAATGATTGTAAAACGTCTTTTCCCCTTGCTGGTAGCAATTTTCACAGTTTTTGCAACACCGCAAAATGTGATGGCTGCCCACGAAGAACCGGCTCATCACGAAGCTGCCGCGCACGGTGAAGCTGCTCACGAAGAAGAAAAAGGCTTTAACGCGTCTGAAGTGATCTTTTCGCACATAGGCGACTCCCATTACTGGCACCTGTTCGACTGGAACGGGCACCCCGTCAGCTTGTCTTTGCCTGTTATTATATACCATCCTGAAAAAGGAATGGAGTTTTTCTCTGCTTCTAAATTCCACCACGGCCACGAGAGCTATAACGGCTATCATATAGAACATGGCATGAAGGAAAAGATAGTGTCTGAAGACGGAGCCGCTATCCTCGACTTATCTATTACTAAAAACGTATTGTCAATGATTATATCGGTAGTGCTGCTGCTGGTTATCATGACCAACGTAGCTAAGAAATACAGGAAGAATGGTGTGATGACTGCACCCAGCGGCTTCCAGAACGCACTGGAGCCTGTGCTGAACTTCATCCGCGACGAAGTGGCTAAGCCTAACCTGGGCAGCAAATACATGAAGTTTATGCCTCTGCTGCTTACCATGTTCTTCTTTATATGGATCAACAACCTGTTGGGCCTGCTGCCCGGTGGTGCCAACTTTACCGGTAATATCGCTGTAACAGCTTGCCTGGCCCTCATATCTTTTATTGTAATGGTGGTAAATGGCAACAAGCACTTCTGGGGCCACTTGCTGAACCCTCCGGGTGTGCCTTTCGGCGTTAAGCTGCTGTTGGTACCTATCGAGATCATCTCGTTGTTTATCAAGCCGGTAGCATTGATGATACGTCTTTTCGCCAACATGATGGCAGGACACATTGTAATTTTGAGCGTTATCTCTATGATATTCATATTTGGTGGTATCAGCAAGGTAGCGGGCTGGGGCTTTGCTCCTGTATCTCTGGCATTCAGCATCTTCATGTTCTTCCTGGAGCTGCTGGTGGCTGCTATACAGGCCTTCATCTTCACCAACCTGACGGCGGTATTCATCGGCCAGGCTGTGGAAGAAGCGCACCACGATGATGCGCATGCTCATGCTGAGCATCATTAATTAATAATAAACATTGCTCCCGCTTGTTTTGAGTTGGAGTGAGATATATAAAGAGTTTTTTTACAATTAAAACCAAATAACATGTCAGTGTTAAACACAATTATGTTAGCTATTGATGGTACTGCCGCTGCAGGTGGTGCTATAGGTGCGGGTATCGCTGCACTGGGTGCCGGTGTTGGTATCGGTCAGATCGGTAAAGGTGCGGTAGAATCTATCGCTCGTCAACCCGAAGCTGCCGGTGACATCCGTGCAAACATGATCCTGACTGCTGCGTTCGTAGAGGGTGTTGCCCTGTTCGGCGTTATCGCAGGTCTGTTGGCCATCGTACTGTAATAGCTTACGTACACAAAACTTAACTGCGCCCTGAGCAGAGGGCAATGGGCGCAGTTATTTAAATTACCCGATATATGACTGGTGGTTTTTCATATATTGGAACTTAAAGTGAAAATCACAAATCATAAATATTAAATTATACGTATAATATATGGAACTGTTAACTCCTGATTTTGGGTTGTTTTTCTGGACCCTGCTGGCTTTCCTGACAGTATTTTTTATCCTGCGCAAATATGCATGGGGCCCCATCCTGAAATCGCTGAGCGAGCGTGAAAGTGGCATAGCAGAATCTATAGCTACTGCCGACCGCCTGAAGAAGGAAATGGCACAAATGCAGAGCGAAAACGAGCAACTGATGGCAAAAGCCCGCGAAGAGCGTACCGCTATGCTGAAAGAAGCACGTGTAGAGCAGGAGCGCATCATCAATAAAGCTAAGGAAGATACCAAAGCTATTACTGATAAGCTGATGGCCGATGCACGCCAGCAGATAGAGCAGCAGAAAATGGCCGCTATTACCGAGGTGAAAAACCAGATAGGCAACCTGGCCGTAGAAGTGGCTGAGAAGGTACTGCGCAAAGAACTGGCCGGTGCCGAAAGCCAGAACGCATACGCACACACACTGGTTGAAGACATTAAACTGAACTAATTAATATATTTTAAATGCAGAATCCACGTCTTGCTACGCGTTACGCTAAATCGCTGATTGACCTTGCTATTGAAAAAAATAGCCTGGAAGATACTTTGGCCGATATGAAGTACCTGGACAGCATTTGCCGCAACAGCCTGGAGTTTACCAATATGTTGCGCAGCCCGGTTATTCATGCTGATAAAAAGCAGCACATCATCAGTGCCGTAGTAGGCGACAGCCTCAAGCCGTTGGCTACCTCCTTTATCCGCCTGCTGGTGAACAAAGGCCGCGAGGCAAACATGCCCGAGATAGCACAGGCATTCATACAGCAATACAAAGACCTGAAAAACATCAGGACCGTAAAGCTGACCACTGCCACCCGCGCTACAGACGACCTGAAAGCCTCTGTACTGAAGAAAGTAGAGGCCGCAATGCCCGGCGCTACTATCGAGCTGGTAGAAGAGATAAACGAAGCCCTCATAGGCGGTTTTGTGCTGCAAATGGACGACAAACTGTTTGACGCCAGCATACGCCGCGACCTGAACGATGTAAAAGCACAATTCCGTAAGAACATATATGTGATGGACTTACGCTAACTTTGAATTTGAAATTTTTATAAACGATTATAAATAATAAATATCATGGTTGAAATTAAACCGGATGAAATTTCGGCGATTCTTCGCCAACAGCTTACCAACTTCAACGCCTCTGCCGACCTGGAAGAAGTGGGCACCGTATTACAGGTGGGTGATGGTATCGCCCGCGTTTACGGCCTCAACAGTGTACGCCAGGGCGAGCTCGTAGAGTTTGTTGAAAATGGCGTAAAAGCTATAGCGCTGAACCTGGAAGAAGACAATGTGGGTGTGGTATTGATGGGTGACAGCGGAACCATTAAAGAAGGTGCGCAGGTGCGCCGTACCGGCAAGATCGCCTCTATCAACGTAGGCGAGGGCATGGTAGGCCGCGTGGTAAACACACTGGGCGAACCCATAGACGGTAAAGGCCCCATCACTGGTGAGCTGTATGAAATGCCCCTGGAGCGTAAAGCACCCGGCGTTATCTTC
>DATCSV010000253.1:0-13788 GCA_036568285.1 Flavipsychrobacter sp.
TTATTTTTATCCAACAGGCCCAAACCCAATATCGATGTGCCATTGGGAGTTAATGAGTTACCCACCGGCCCGATGAATGTTTACTTCTATAACACCACCACACGTCGAAAAGAACTATTACAATTAACCAACGTTACTGCCGGTGATGTGTCGCAGCCGATTCAATATGGCACAGACCACTATGCTTACCTATACAATGAAAATGGCATAAATAATCAGTATCTCATCATGTTGAAAAATGATGAGCGGAATAAAGATTCGGCATACAATATAGCTGTCACTGATTATCCCTCTAATATTTTAGCACATCAGTATAGCCCGGTAAGCAACCAGACAGCTCATGTGGTGAGAGATGGAGGTAAGTATAAGATATACTACAAACCCCTGTTGGACCCCAGGAAAGGTTTACCGCAAAAGGATCTTGCGCCCACATTGCTAAAGCAATCTGAAGCCGGGAAAAAAAGCAGCATCATTATTGCGGAGCCTTCATCGGAGGCTGGCGTCGAAAGTGCGCCGGAGCCTGTACTTAAGCGTGGCAATGCCTTCCAGACGCAATTTGAAGAAGAGGAGGCATCTGAAGATACGAAACCGGCTGCCACAACCAAGGTAAAGAAAGAGCCGATAATAGCTGACGAGGGCGAGGAGGAAGCAGACAGCACATATATAACGATGCGTCCTAAACCATACAAGGTGTATTTTAAACCGGACTTTTTATCAATCAAGCTGGACAATACAGTGCTTTTTACCAGGTATCAACCTGCGGATTTGAATGGCAATAAGTTTGTAAATCCTAGCCTGGGTGGTATGGTAACGGTTAGTCTTGATGACCTGATGGAGGATTACCGGTTTACAGGTGGTGTAAGGGTGCCTATCAATTTTTCAGGCATGACCTATTTCCTGCAATTTGAAAATCACAAACGCTTTGTAGATTGGAGTATACTATATCTAAGGCAGACACAGTTGTCAAACTATGTTGTCACCTACATAGATTCGAATAACAACCAAACACCGCCCATCGAGCAATTAGGAAAGACAGCCATGGATTTGGTACAAGGTACGGTTAACTATCCTTTAAATAAATTTGAGAGTATACGCTTGCATTTGGGAGTGCGCAGAGACGTGTTGAACTTCAAGGCGCAGGATTTTTATAGCCTTTCTATTCCTGTGCCGGATAAAGAGAAGTACTGGGTGATGAGTAAAGCTGAATACGTTTTTGATAATACTATTAATCCAGTGATCAATATTTATCGTGGTTTCAGGTTTAAGTTCTATGGGGAGTATATGTACCAGATGAATGGCCAGACCGGCGGTTTTTATAACCTGGGAACAGATTTTAGGTATTACAAGAAGATCTATAAAAATTTCACGTGGGCAGCACGCTTTGCAGCAGCACATTCAGGGGGGGATAAAAAGGTACTTTACTTTGTAGGAGGTGTAGATAACTGGATATCTCCTAAATATGCTGATGCCACACCTATACGTGCAGGAGAAAACTATGCTTTCCAGGCACTTACTACCAATATGCGTGGGTATGAGCAAAACTCCTGGAACGGTAATACTTTCGGCGTGTTCAATACAGAATTCAGATTACCGGTATTGCCTACGTTCTTAAAGCGTCCCATACAATCGTCTATATTGCGCAATATGCAATTGGTTGCTTTTGCTGATATCGGCTCGGGATGGTACGGATTGTGGCCCACCGAGGCGAACGTGAACAATGACAAGATATTCCCGCAGCCTGGTAGTCCCGGATTCACCAATGGGCCAATCATCGTCTCTATAAACGATACCAAAAGTGTTTTGGGGCTGGGATATGGCGCCGGCTTGCGTACGCTGATGTTTGGCTATTTCCTCAGGCTTGATTGTGCCTGGAATGTTGACAACCACAGAAAGAGCCCATTGCTACACTTCTCTATTGGCACTGATTTTTAATGTATTATGTGAATATTTGCAGTATTAGAGGCCGCTATTGAGCGGTCTTTATTACTTTTGCTAACAAATGACCTAGTGCTATGACATTATCAAAAGAAGTTAAGACCGGTTTATTAGTAGCCATATCACTGGTTGTGTTTTTTGCGGGCTTTTATTTCCTCAAAGGGGCTAACCTGTTTTCCGGCGAGAACGAATATTATGTTTATTACGATAACGTTCAGGGGCTGCAGTCATCATCCTCTGTTCAGATGAAGGGTTTAAGTGTAGGCCGTGTGTCTGCTATAGAATTAGTAGACAGTGAAAAGGTGAGGGTTACATTGGCCGTAAGCAAAAAAGTAGCTGTACCGGTAGGTACAACTGCTGAGCTTGCTTCGGCAGACCTCCTGGGAACTAAAATAATCAAGCTGAATATTGGCACAGGCACGCAAATTGCCGAAGATGGCTCTGTGTTGACGGGTGCAATCGAAAGTGGAATTATTGATAACATATCTCTTGAGTTATCACCGTTGATAACAGATCTCAGGCACGTTATAGCCACGCTGGACACCGTACTGATAGGTGTTAGTGGTGTGCTGAACGAAAGTACCGCTAACAGCCTCGCCAATACAGTCACTTCGCTGGACGTCACTATGCAAAATTTCTCTGAATTATCAACCACGCTCAATAGGGAAAGTGAACAACTGGCTGCTGTGATACGTAATGCAAACAGTATTACGGCCAATATAGCTGACAACAACCAGGGGATTACCAACATTATTAAAAATGCAGAGCAGACAACGAGCAACTTGTCGGCTGCCCCTATACAGGAGACAGTTAAAGAATTGCAGTCTGCTGCTCAGCAACTGGACAATATCCTTACGAAGATCAATAACAACGAAGGCTCGCTGGGTATGATGGTTAACGACAAACATTTGTATTCCAATCTGACACAGACCATAAAAACACTGGATGAATTGATAGCCGATATTAATGCCCGTCCGTGGAGGTATATCAACATCTCAATATTTGGTAAGAAAAACAAAAATCAATAATTACCAACAATATTCAGCTAAAAGGATAGTTATACCCGCAATGAAGTTGCTGCCTTATTTATTGTTAAGTATCTGCTGCTTGTGCATGTTCTCCGCTGTACATGCACAAGAAAAAGTCGATACTTCGAAGAAGGTAAATGTGGAAATATTGCGTGCAGAGTACCAGGAGTATATCAAGACCGATACCAATGCTTTTAATAAGCTGGTGGGCGATGTGCACCTGATGCAGGGCGAGAACGCTATGTATTGCGACAGTGCTTATGTAAACCTGGAAACTAACAATGTGGAAGCCTTCGGGAACGTATTAATAACACAGTCCGACGGCACGCAAGCTATCAGCGATTATTTACGGTATACGGGTAATAAGAAGCTGGCCTACCTGCAGGGTAATGTCAGCCTGACAGATGGTAAGGATAATCTATGGGCCACCGAGGTGTATTACGATATGAATACCAAGATCGGTATATACTCGCAGGGAGGAACTTTACAAAGCGATGCTACTACGCTCACCAGCAATTCAGGCGTATACAACCTGCGCAGCAAAGATGCCCGGTTTACGGAAGACGTGCACGTATACGATCCGGAGTACACCATCCGTTCAGACGACATGGGGTATAACACAGAAACAAAGATCACTACCTTTTTTGGTCCTTCAGTGGTTACCAGCGATTCGTCTATACTTACAACCCATTGCGGCACGTACGACAGCAAACAGCAAACGGCGCATTTTCCATGCCGCTCATCTATACTTACTACCGAACAGTATATGGAGGCCGATAGCCTTTATTACAATAAGGTAGCGGCGTTTGCCAAGGCGCGGGGCGATGTGATAGCCATAGATACCGTGCAGGATATAACACTGTACTGCCAATATGCGGATATGGATGAATACCACAAAACGACACTTGCCACCATAAGGCCTGTCCTGAAAAAAATGAACGGCGAGGATAGCCTGTTCATCAGGGCCGATACGTTTTACATGGCACCCATAGTGCCCGTCAGGGATAGTATCAGGATAATAAAAACAGAAGGTAAAGGCAAGAAGAAAAAAGAGATAGAGATAATGGTTGCCGATACCTCATCAGTAGAAGACACAGCCGGCCTACGTTATTTTATTGGTTATCACCACGTGAAGATATTTTCTGACTCTATGCAGGGCCTGTGCGACAGTATCAGCTACTCTCAGAAGGATTCAGTACTCAGAATGATGTACGACCCCGTAGTATGGTCGCGCAAGAGCCAGATAACAGGCGATACCATTTTGCTGTATACCGACAGTAATAAACTAAAAAAGCTGTATGTGCCGGACAAGGCGTTTGTAGTGTCACAATCGGGCCCGGATAAGGCCAGGCTGTACGACCAGGTGCAGGGTAAGACCCTCACAGGCTATTTTGAAGACAACACAATAACAGAGGTCATTGTAAAGCCTAACGCTGAGGCGATACAGTACTCGAAAGATGACAATGATGCCTATATAGGCGTTAACCAGGCCAGCAGTGCGCGTATGCGGGTCTTGTTTAAGAACCAGGAGATCGAGTATATCTATTTTGAGCAGGATGTGAAGCAGAAAATGACGCCGCTGGACAAGGCTGACCTGCCCGGTATGAAACTCAGCCGTTTCCGCTGGCTGGAGGATAAACGGCCAAAATCGCTTAAGGAGATATTTGAGTAAAATTTGGCAATAATCATAAAATATATATTTTTGCGCCTGAAATGACAATGAACAAGCTATATAAGGGACTGAAACGACTTGCCGCAGGTAGGCCGCAATAGTGCTATGTAGCTGAATAAACATAGAAAATTAGCAGGCTTACCTTAAAGGGTAAGCCTGTTTTGTTATAAAACGTACAATACATGCAGGTTTACAAATTTGGTGGCGCGTCTATAGCCACCGCAGAGCGAATGCAGGCTCTTTGGCCTATTATTGAAACGGCTGAACAGCCGTTGATCTTAGTAGTGTCCGCATTGGGGAAAACTACAAATGCATTGGAGAGCATAGTGGCAGCAGCCTGTGGCAATGATAGGGATGCTGCTATGGAGCTGGCCAAAGCACTGGAAAAACAGCATGTGGAGTACGTTAAGGCTGTGCTGGACACTCAGAGCCAGGACGCCGCAATACAAGCGCTGAATGTATTCTTTACTGAATTACAGTGGGCGATAGACGATGCCGGTAGCCATAAATACGACTATGTTTACGACCAGGTGGTGTGTATAGGCGAATTGCTGTCTACCCGGATATTTGCATTTTACCTGCAACAGCGGGGCATGTCTGTGGAGTGGCTGGACATCCGGGATATCATCCGCACAGATGATACATACAGGGATGCCAGGGTAGATGATGATTATTCTCAACAGCGGGTAAACGAGAAGATGCTGCCCATATTGCAATCCGGCAAGAGTATAGTTACGCAGGGTTTTATTGGCTCTACATCCGACAACGCATCCACTACTTTAGGCAGGGAGGGCTCTGACTATACCGCAGCACTGCTGGCTGCATGGACCCGGGCTAACGGCGTGACTATATGGAAAGACGTGGAAGGCCTGAAAAATGCCGACCCTAAGAAGTTTCCGAATACGGTGAGGATAGATGCCATTAGTTATGATGAGGTGATTGAAATGGCCTATTATGGTGCGCAGGTGATACACCCTAAAACCATCAAACCTCTGCATAACAACAACATCCCGCTGTACGTTAAGTGTTTCCTTGATAAGAATATAAAAGGGACAGTGGTGATGAACGAAGTGAGTAGCTTGTTTTATCCGCCACTGATTGTGCAGAAGGGCAACCAGGTATTATTGAAGCTAACGGCTAAAGATTTTTCATTCATCACTGAAAGTAAGCTGCGCGATCTATACGATATCTTTCACCAACTGAACATACGCGTAAACCTTATACAGAATGCAGCTATCAGCTTTGTAGCATGTATAGACAATCAGCGCGGAAAGCTGGAACAGCTCGTGTCGATGTTGAGTAAGGATTACAATGTTTCTGACAACGAAGATGTGAGCCTGCTCACTATCAGGCATTACACGCCTGAGGTTCTGGCCGAGTTGACTAAAGGGCGTCACATACTACTGGAACAGAAGACAAGACATACCGTTCAGCTGGTATTGATGTAACGAATAAAGGGCGGGAAGATTACAATATCTTCTTGCCTTTCATCGCCTCTTTGATAGCTACATCCATTACACGCTCGGCAAAGGGGCGTGTAATTTCATTCAGCTCTTCTGTCGCTTTCTGTACTTTGTCTTTATCCCTGCCTGATATGGCATCGCGCAGGTTTTGCAGCTGAGATTGTGTTTCTGCGATTTCTGCTTCACTCAGCAGTTCGCCGTTTTTAGCTATGAACTTTTCCGTGGTTTCGATCATCTGCTCAGCTTCGGTAACGGCTTCTACTAATGCGCGGGTTTCTATATCTTCTTTCGCATGCGTTAGCGAATCCATCAGCATTTGTTCCACCTCAGCATCTGTAAGGCCATACTGTGGTTTTACTTCGATGCCTTGTTCTATACCGCTTCTTAACTCCGTTGCGCTTACCTTTAATATCCCATCAGCATCTATCAGGAAGTTGACTTCTACCTTTGGCAATCCTGCGGGCATAGCTGGTATACCTGTAAGGTTAAACTCCGCCAATCTACGGTTGTCTTTCACCATATCGCGCTCGCCCTGGTATACTGATATGCGCATACCGCTTTGCCCGTCTTTATGCGTAGTATATTGCCTGCCTGCTTTGGTAGGTATTTTCGAGTTGCGGGGTATCAGTACATCCATCAGGCCGCCCATAGTTTCTATGCCGAGGCTCAGCGGTGTTATATCCAGCAGCAACATGTCTTTATTGTTCCCTGCGAGAATATCTGCCTGTATAGCTGCGCCTAATGCTACCACCTCGTCGGGATTTAGCTCATCATGCACCGCCTGTTCAAATAGTTGGCTGACGCTTTCCTTTACCAGTGGTACACGGGTAGAACCACCCACCATTACCACCGCGTTAATTTCCTGTACGGTTACACCGGCGTCCTTCAGGGCATTTTTACAGCTGTTTATTGTGCGGTTTACCAGTGGTTGTATCAGGTCGTTAAATGCAGCTCGTGTGATGTATACATCCTGTCCACCCACTGTGCCGGCATAGTTGTCGTTGGCAGAGAGGTGTTTCTTCGCCGCTTCTGCTGTCAGGCGCAGTTCCTGTGCTATGGATTTGTGACTATTCAGTTCTTCGTCGGTAATGCCGAGTTCTTTCTGCCAATGCAGTAGCAATGCCCGGTCCATATCATCACCGCCCAGGTAAGTGTCACCGTTGGTTGAAAGTACTTCAAATATGCCGTTAGTAATTTTGAGTATAGATATGTCAAAAGTACCGCCCCCAAGGTCGTACACAGCAATTGTTTTTTCTTCTTCGGGTTGCAGTCCCAGGCCGTAAGCCAGGCTGGCGGCTGTAGGCTCATTTACTATCCGTAATACATCCAGTCCGGCCAGTCTGCCAGCATCGCGTGTAGCCTGCCTTTGTGCATCATTGAAGTAGGCAGGTACTGTTATAACAGCTTTGTTTACCGGTGTTTTAAGGATATGTTCAGCCCTGTGTTTCAGTTCTTTTAATATCAGTGAGGATAGCTCTATGGGAGAATAAAACCTGTCACCTATTTGCACCTTTACCAGCGAGTCAGTATTGTCGTCCAGGATTTTGTAGGAGAAAAAGCCACTATCGCTGCTTACATCTTTGTAAGATTTTCCCATCAGTCTTTTTACAGAATAGATAGTGCGGGCAGGGTCTGTAATAAGGTGTTCCCGCGCTGTGCTTCCTATTACAGCATCTCCGGTTTCGTTGAAGTGGACAATAGAAGGCACGAGAGCCAGGCCGTCGGTTTCTTTCAGTGCGACCGGTGTCTTGCTGTCTTCGCGCACCACCGCCACCAGGCTGTTGGTCGTGCCCAGGTCAATACCTACAATAATTTCTTCCTTCTGTAAACTGCCTGTTGCCAGGTTAATAGCTACCTTGCCCATATTGCCTGCAAAGGTAACACAACATGGCGGGAGTGCCCAATTAACCAAAGCCCCGGCAGCATTGTTAAAATCATTGTAACATTTTCCGTCTTATTGCGATATAATAGGGTATATCAGTATTTTGTGTTAATTAATCAGCGGTTATGTTCAATCGGTTTTCAGCTCTTATAGGCGTTTTGTTGATTGCAATGGCTTGCTCCTGCAACTTTAACAAGAAGGAGAAGTGCATAAAGCTGGACAGTTCCATTGCCACCATCAACGACTCGCTGCTTCGTTACGGCGCTGCGTGGGGTGATGAACTGCAAATTGCTATTAATACATTAGAGTTTTCAGGCTTGCGACCAATAAGAGTAAAGATGCAGGACTATATAGACCGTAAGATTGAATACGTAAAGGACATGGATAATATCGGAGGTTCTGAAGAGTTATTAAAGGCGGAATTGGAATTTCTTCAAACGGAAAAAGATATTGTGTCAGAAAAGCTATCGACTTTTGAAAACTTTACAGACACCGTCACGATGGACCGCCTCAGCAGTGCTTATGCTAATTTGCAACTTAGCGCTGTAAAAGAACAGGATATGCTGAAAAAGATACATACCCTGCGCGAGCAATATGCTGAAAAGAACGAATTCCCAAAGTTCATAGAGTAGAAACGTGCTAAGACTATAAAACATCTGTTCCGTTTTATATATTTGAATCCGGCTTTCAATTCCGGCTTTCTGCTTTTATGCAACAATCGTCTTCCTGGCTTTCATACAAAGGAGTATCAGCATTGCCCTTGCTGATGACCGTCCCCTTGCTATTGCTCGGATTGTCAGATCATTGGTCGTACGATGAATCAATGACCTATATGAACATTCTCGATTCGTCGCCGCTTGAAATCATTAAATATGAGAAATACCGGTTGGCCAACAACCATGTGCTCAACTCACTCTATTTCCGCTGGATGGAAGACTTGGGTGCAAAATCCCTCTTCCTGTTCAGGTTGCCCAACTTCCTTATGTTCTTTGTGTATTTCTTGCTTATCAGTCGTTTGCTGAAGCGGCAGGAGGGTTATCAATTGCGACATATAGACCAGTTGATGTTATATCTCTGGCCCTACTATATCTATTTTGCCCAGGCCAGGGGCTATTCGCTGGCAATGGTCGCTATGCTTGGGGCGCTTATAGCACTGAAGAATTTTGTAAAAGATGGCAAGCCCCGGCATCTGCTCTACATAGTGTTACTGGGCAGTATTAGCTCTGTTTCTATATTCAGCTTTATCTTCCCGTTTGCTGCTATGCTCATTGTGGCGGGGTTATACCGGTTTTCGCAGGTGATAAAAAAGCCTTTGTATTGGCTGATATTCGCATTATCCTTGCCCGTTGCCTGGTACGTATTTGATAAAGGGCAGGTGGTGAGTGAGTTTGATCCGGCTATCATTGGTAGAGATACATTGTTTAGAGGGGGTACGCTGTCCAGCCTTATATCCTTCCTTACCTTGAACGAATTTGCCCCGAGAGAAGTATTCCTGGTGCTGAAGATACTGGTATCTGCCAGTTTGGTACCGGTTGCATTCCTGTTAATAAAGCACGGCAAGGTGTATATCGAGCTAACGGTGGCTCTGGTGTCTGTTTTGTTGCTGGTAGTGGCACACTATGCTTTCGGAGCCATGTACCCACTGTACCGTGGTGCAGCATATATCATCATATTGGTACTGCTGGCGTTTGTTTATTCAAATTTTAAAAAAAGCATATTCAATACGCTGCATTTCGCAACCATCATTGTATGTGGCCTGCTGTATATGGGTTACTTGTTTTACTTCCAGGCTCAGAAGAGTATGGACGATGTATTGGTGACAGTCGCTGCTGATCCCGGGCCGGTACTGATACAGGATGTTCACCCCGCTCCGGTCGCGGTTAATCATATGAGATATGCAGATGCACTTGACCTGGACGTATGTATCACATATGATTCTGTGTGTTTTGACCGTACATTGGAAACAGCCAAATATGTTATTTGCTTTGAAGACAGGATAGCATTGGCCGGTCGGGAGGACGAATTTGAACTGCAGTACCGTGTAGCCACTTTCTTCTATTACAACAAGTATTTTTACAAGCGTAAATAGCGGTGTTGCAATAATATATTTGCTTTATTTTTCTGTGAAAGCAATGGTCTTGTTTATATTCCCCAAGTTACCCACATTTGCGTCCAGTATTGCATTTCGTCCCCTTTTAACCCGCTGAAATGTATATTTTTGTTTCTCTCTAAAAAGTTTGTGCTTTGAGGTTAAAGTCGTTAGATATAAAAGGTTTTAAGTCGTTTGCCGATAAAACGCATATACTGCTGGACCACCCTATAACGGGTATAGTGGGCCCCAATGGTTGCGGCAAATCGAATATAGTGGACGCCATTCGCTGGGTGATAGGTGAGCACAAGATAAAGTCGCTGAGGTCAGACAACCTGGAGGACCTTATATTCAATGGGTCTCGTACGCGTAATGCAGCTGGTATGGCAGAGGTGTCGCTCACTTTTGAGAATACCCGCAACCTGTTGCCTACTGAGTTTACTACAGTAACTATTACCCGCAAGTTTTATAAGAACGGTGAGAGTGAATACAGGCTGAACGATGTAACCTGCCGCCTTAAAGACATTCACAACCTCTTCCTCGATACAGGTGTAAGTAACGACTCATACGCCATCATCGAGCTGGGTATGGTAGATGACATCATCAAGGATAAAGATGGATCGCGCCGCAGGATGCTGGAGCAGGCTGCCGGTATATCGATATACAAAACGCGGAAGAAGCAGGCGAAACTGAAACTCGATGCGACAGAACAGGACCTGGCTCGCATTGAGGATCTTCTTTTTGAAATAGGTAATAACCTGCGCACATTGGAAAGCCAGGCCAAGAAAGCAGAACGATACTTTAAGATAAAGACCGAGTACAAAGAGGTAAGTATAGAGCTGGCAAAGGCATCGCTGGAACACTTTAACGACCAGTATAGGGAACTGAATGAACAGCACGGTACTGAGACAGATAGAAAGGCGCAGTTGGAAGCCACAGTGGCCCAGCAGGAAGCTACAGTGCAGCAGGAGAAGGTGAAGCTGGTAGCTAAAGAGCAGGAGCTGAACGGCCTGCAAAAGCAATTTAATGAACTGGTAAACAAGGTACGCCAGCTGGAGAGCGATAAGAGGCTCGCGTCGCAGAGAATAGACCACCTGAGAGAGCGCGAAAAGAGCCTTAAGGAATTCCTGTCGGGCGCTGATACGCAGATAAAGAGTTTGGAGGAATCCATCAGCTTTGCTGAAACCCAGATAACTGAAGAGAACGACGTACTACAGAAACTTCGTGATGAGCTCGAAGGGCTGCGCGGTATAGCAGACGATAAGCGCCAGGCTTTTGACGACAAGAAGATATTGCTGGACAGCCTGCGTGGTAAATACCAGCAGAAGCAGCGCGACCAGTTTGATGCTGAGAAGAAGGTGGCCATTGCCGATACATCGGTACTGAACCTGCAACGAAGTATGCACCAGGTGCAGGAAGAGAAGCAGCAACGTGTTGACCAGGTGGGGCAACTGAATATACAGAAACAAGAAACTGAAGCCAATCTGCAGGGCCGCAAAGAAGACCTGGAAAAGTTGGTGAACAGGCAGGAAGAGGTGAAGGGCAAAATCCTGCAAAGCCAGGAGCAGATAGAAAGCCTGCGCTCTGAGTTGGTAGATGAGAATCGTAAGCTGGATTCAAGGCGCAACGAGCACGACCTGCTTAAATCTTTGGTGGAAAGCCTGGAGGGCTACCCGGACAGTATCAAGTTCCTGAGCAAGCACGAAGAGTGGGGGAAGAATGCCCCGCTATTATCTGATGTGTTTGTAGTACAGAACGAATACCGCACTGCATTGGAAAACCTGCTGGATAGTTACCTGAACTACTATATAGTAGATAACGTAGAGCATGCAGCCAAAGCCGTTCACCTGTTGGATAACAACAAGAAAGGCAAGGCGAACTTCTTTATACTGAACCAGTTTCAGCAATACCAGGCCGCCGGGCACAAAGCACCGGAAGGATTAGTGCCCGCGCTGAGCGTGGTGACGGTGGATGAACAATACAAGCCACTGGCACAACACCTGCTGGGCCATGTGTACATAGCCGATACAGAAGGCGCACTGACCGGCATGGAGATGTTGAACGGCAACATCATCGTAGAGAAGAACGGTAAGATGGTGCGCGGCAAATACACACTGGGTGGTGGTTCTATCGGCCTGTTTGAAGGCAATAAGATAGGCCGTGCTAAAAACCTGGAACGCCTGGCCAAAGAGATTGAAGACCTGACTGCCTCGACAGCCGTGCTGAAGCAAAAGATAACCGATACGCAAACATTGGTTACCGGCTTCAACCAGGAGCTGAACGATAAAGCTATAGAGCAAACCCGCAACGATATCAATACCCTGCAGAACCAGATAGTGAACATAGGTGACAAGATTGCCAACTATGAGCACCTGAACGAACGTGCAGAGCAGCGTGTAGCGGAGTTGGAGCAGCAATTGGCAGACACGCATGAGAGCATCGGCAGTACGCGCGACGCCTTGCAGGAAATCAGTGAGGCATTGCATGCCATTACGCTGGAGATAGAGCAAGCTGATTTCGCATTCAAAGCTGCTGAGCAGGAATTTAACCAGGCGACGGAACAATACAATCAACTGAACCTGCAATACACCCGCCAGCAAAGCAAACTGGAAGGACTGAAGCAGGAACTGAGCTTCCGCAGCAACCAGTATAAAGATCTGCAACAACAGATAACCACCAATACCCAGCAACTGAAGGAGGCCTCGGCCCAACTGGAAGAAACCGAAAAAACGCTGAACAGTGGTGATACTGAACTGTACGACCTGATGAAGCGGAAGGACGCTGATGAAGCGGCACTCAACGAAAAGGACAGGCTATACTACGAACTGCGTAACGAAATATCTGAAAAAGAAGGCCTCCTGAACCAGAAGCGTCGTGAGAAAGAACAAGCCGAAACACTGCTGAACGGCATCAAGGACAAGCTGAACGAGATGAAACTGCAACTGGCAGGGATGAAAGAGCGCCTGAGTGTAGAATTCAAAGTGAACCTGGATGAAGTACTGGACCAGGAGCGCACCGGCGAACTGAGTGTAGAAGAACTGAACGCTGAAGCTGAGCGCATGAAGAAGCGCCTTGAAAACATGGGCGAGATCAACCCGACAGCTATTGAAGCTTATACCGAAATGAAAGTAAGGTACGACTTCATACAAGAGCAGAAGGCCGACCTGGTGAATGCGAAAGAATCGTTGCTGGCAACTATTGAAGAAGTGGAATTGACTGCCAATACTAAATTTAAGGAAACCTTCGAGGCGGTACGCGAGAACTTCATCACCGTGTTCAAGACATTGTTTACGGAAGAAGACCAGTGCGACCTGCGCTTAACAGATCCTGATAACCTGGCAGATAGCAATATAGAGATATACGCTCAACCCAAAGGCAAGCGTCCAAGTACCCTCACCCAGCTTTCGGGTGGAGAGAAGACATTGACGTCAACCGCCTTCCTGTTTGCGATATACCTGATAAAGCCCGCCCCGTTCTGTATACTGGATGAGGTGGATGCCCCGCTGGATGATGCGAACGTAGGCAAGTTCACGCAGATGATACGCAAGTTCAGCGACAATTCGCAGTTCATACTCGTAACGCACAACAAGCAAACTATGGCTTCTGTAGACGTGATATACGGTGTAACCATGCAGGAGGCCGGTGTGAGCAAACTGGTACCTGTGGACTTCAGGAGCCTGGCTAACTAGATTATTTTTGACAGGGTAAAAATACGGCGG